>JBDTOH010000273.1:0-7580 GCA_039933355.1 Gemmatimonadota bacterium
TCGCGGAGGATGAACAGGCTGAGCGGCTGGTCGACCAGACTACCTCGGACAACGCCTAACATTCGGGCGCCGGTCAAATTGACTTCCTGAATCAGCCCCTGTTCGGTCACCGTGAAATAGCTGACCGGGGCGAGATCGTACAGGTCGAAGTATCTCCCGCGGGAAACCTCCAGCGCCTCCTGCGAGCGGCGGAGCTCCTCGTTCTGCAGCTCGAGCTCGATCTGGTGGACCCGGAGCTCGTGGAGCATCTGGCGCGCCTCCGTAGGGGCGAGCCCGTCCAAGTCCTCGGGGACTGCGTCGCCCTTCCCTCGAGCGATCTCTTCGGCCCTGCGGCGCAGGGCCGGCTCGGAACCGACGAGCAGTGGTCCCGCGGAATCCGTCGGGGCATCGATCGCCTGGCGCAGGCGGGCTTCTTTGTCGCTCATTCCTTCGCTCCTCCGATGATTCGTCGCTCAGTCGTCGCCACCGCATACGCCTCTCCCGCGGCGTTCACCAGTTCGGTGGCGGTCAGCGACACCTCCATGATATGCCCATCTTTCGCGACCCGCTGCACTCGCTCTGGTCGGATGTCCGTTGCTCTACTGTGTTTCCGGACCAGGGCCAATCCTTGGTCGCGGTGCTCGAAAGGGATGAGGTCGCGGATGTTCATCTGAAGCGCCTCCTCTTCGCGCCAGCCGTACATCTTCCCCGCGCCCGGATTCCAGGCCAGGATCCGACCCTGTAGGTCGTGGACGCTGATGGCGTCGTGCGAGTCGCGCACCACCACGGCCAACCGCCGGAGTGCTTCGGATTCGCGGATCAGGGCCTGTGCGGTCTTCATGTCGGTGACGTCGGTGAAGGTGATCACCGCGCCCTCGATCACGTTTTCCAGTGTCCGATAGGGACGAATCCGCATCAGGAACCAGTTGCCCGTTTTGGTCTCGACCTCGACTTCTTTAGGTACGAGCGTGTCGAGCACCTCTTTCACGTCCTCCACGAGGTGGTCATACCCCGCCAAGTTCGACACGATGTGCCCCACCGGCCGGCCGACATCCGTGAGGATGAGATTGATCACCTGCGTAACGGCGGGCGTGAACCGCTTGATGTGCAGCTGATGATCGACGAAGACGGTGCCCACGCCCGTTCCGGCGAGCAGATTGTTCATGTCGTTGTTGGCCCGCGACAGATCGGCGACCCTGGTCTGGAGCTCGCTGTTGACAGTGGACAACTCCTCATTGAGCGATTGAAGCTCTTCCTTCGAAGTCTCGAGCTCCTCGTTCGTGGATTGCAGCTCCTCATTCACCGACTGCATCTCCTCGTTCGAAGACTTGAGCTCTTCGTTCGAGGTCTCGAGCTGTTCGTTGGTGGTCTGGAGATTTTCCTCCTTGGCCGCCAATTCGCGCCGGAGCATCGCAATCCGCGCATCGGCGTCGGTGAGAGGCCCGCCGGTGACTTCCTCGACCCGCGGAGCCACGACCGGCTCGACGTGCGCTGGAGGTTTCGTTTCTTCGAGGATGATCAGGAAGAGAGGCGGTCCGTCCGCCTCAGCCCCAGCCACATCCACCGGCCGGACCGTCAGGTTGACCGTGACGAAGTCGCCGTTCGACTTGATGTGCAACCCCGGGCTTTGGATCGGTTCGTTCCGGGTCACGGCTTGTTGCAGGGCCGTGCTCAACGGACGGCGCAGCCCGTCGCGGGCCATCTTCAGGATATTGAGGCCGGCTTCCCCCGGGGCCGGCTCCAAGTACCGGCCGGTCCGTCCGTGAAGGTAGAGAATGTCGCCGTTGTCGTTGACGAGGGCGCCGACGGGCGCGTACTGCTGCAGCATGGTCCTCTCGGTGAGCTGACGGAGCTGCGCGTTCGTTTCGCGCGGAGCTCTGCCGCTCGCGCGCCGGGCGCCGAGCGCACCCGCGATCGAGGGCTGAAACCTCGGCGTCCGCTGCGCGCGGGAGTCTCTATCGTCCCTGCGTTGGTACAGCTTCGACTTGCGGTCCACCGTGGTGAACAGGCCCGCGAACTCGCCCACGGTCTCTGAGGTGCCCAGGAACAGGAAACCGCTCGGCACCAGCGAGTAGTCGAACAGCGGGATGAGCTTCTTTTGCAGGTCCGCGCCCATGTAGATCATCAGGTTGCGGCAGCTGATGAAATCGAGCCGGGAAAACGGCGGGTCTTTGATCACGTCCTGCTCGGAAAAGACCAGGATGTCGCGGACCCGCTTGTGAATCCGGTAGAAATCTCCGTCGGGCTCGAGCATGAAGAACCGCGCGAGTCGCTCGGCCGAGACGTGAGCGGCGATGCCGGCCGCATACATGCCGACCCGCGCTCGCGCGATGGCCTTGCCGTCGATGTCCGTGGCGAAGACCTGGAGCTTGAGATCCTGCTTCAGCTCCACCATGTGCTCGATCAGAAGCATCGCGATGGAATAGGCCTCTTCGCCGGTGGAACATCCCGGCACCCAGACCCGGATCGCCGCGCCGGCCGGCTTGGCGGCGAACAGTCGCGGGATGACCTGTTTTTCGAGGATCTCGAACGCTTCGCGGTCGCGGAAGAAGGCGGTGACGCCGATCAACAGATCGCTGAAGAGAGCTTCCACCTCGCCGGGATTGTGCTGTAGAAAGCGCGCGTAGCGCTCGACGAGGGGAATCTGGTGGACTGCCATTCGCCGCTCGACCCGGCGGAAAATGGTGTTCTGCTTGTACTGCGAAAAGTCGTGACCGGTCTGAGCCCGGAGCAGGATGAAGATCTTTTTGAGCGAGTCTTCGGTCTTCGCCGTCGACCCGGTCAGGAGGCGGGGCGGCTTTCCCATTGCTTGCGCCACATAGGCGACGAGCTGGGCCGGCATCTCGTCCGGCGGCAGCACGTAGTCCACGAGGCCGGTCGCGATGGCGCTTCGCGGCATCCCGTCGAACTCGGTCGACTCGGGGTTTTGGGCCATCGCCATGCCGCCCTCGCCCTTGATCGCCTGCACGCCGAGGGTGCCGTCGCTCCCCGTACCCGAGAGCACGATGCAGATCGCCCGCTCGTGCTGGTCCTGAGCCAACGAGCGGAAGAAGAAATCGATCGCGAGCCGTTGCCCTCGCGGCGCGATCGGGTCCAGCAGCTGGAGCGTGCCGTTGAGGAGCGCCATGTCCCGATTGGGCGGGATGATATAGACGCAGTCGGGCTTGACCCGCATCCCATCCTCGACTTCTAAGACCTCCATTCGGGTGTAGCGTTTGACGAGCTCGGTGAGGATGCTCTTGTGGTCGGGAGCCAGATGCTGGACGAGGACGAACGCCATGCCCGTATCGGTGTCGGCGGGCAAGGCGCAGAAGAACGCCTCGAATGCCGCCAGTCCACCGGCCGAAGCGCCGATGCCGACGACAGGAAACGCCTTCTCCTCGACTTCAGGTTGTGACCCGGTCACCTCCGCCTCGGGTGGCGGTGGGATCTCCGGCTGATTGGCAGGACCCTTCTTTTCGGTCATGCGACTCCACTCGCGCGGACCGTGGAAGGTAATTGAGGTGGAACTGAACGGGGACAGGGGAACTCTACGGGACAGGGGAACTCACGGGGACGGGAACCGGGGGCTGGGGACCGAGGATGACACGAACGACCAGCCGCCCCAACAGGAGGTGTACTCTGTCCTACGACCCAGGTGCCCGATCCCCGGTCCCCGGTTCCCCCTCAGCTCTCCCCGTCCCCCCGCTCCCCAGCGCCTGCTTCGCTCGTTCCCAGTACGCGCGCCGCTGTGCCAGCCCCACCCGCCCGCCGTTGATCGCGATCGTGATGCTGACGAAGTCGGTGTCGTCGTTGTCATCGTTCTGATCGTCGGCGAGCTCGTTGAGGCCGCGCGAGTGCCAGAATTGCGCCGCCGCGAGCGCCGCAACCTCCGGTGTCTCCAACCGCTCGGGGTTTCCCTCGAGGGGGAGCTCGAGGGCGGTCCCGCAGGCGCGGTAGTTTCCACGCCCGGTGATTTGCAGCAACCCACGGCCTCGAAAGCGCCACCCGTCACCGCTCGGCGTGTCGGCGTTGCCGAGCCGCTTCGCGTAGACACAGTTCGCGAGCTTCTCCGGCTGCCGTTCAAAGGGCCGCGCGCTCTCGAGTGAGGGAAACCGGCCGGGCCACACGGCCTGCAGACGATTCGCCGAGTAGCTCAGCGCCTCGACGAGCCGCCGGAGCTCGGCCGATTCCGGGGCGATCTGCGCGAGGAAGGCCGCGATGCGAGGTGGGGACGTGATCCCGAATGCGGTCATGGCCGTGTTGAGCGCGGGGACCCACACCCCGGCCGTCGTTAGGCCGGGCAGGAAGCGGGTCAGCTGGGCTTCAGTGAGCATGGTCACCCACAAGACTACAGGCCGGAACGGCGGCTCGCCAACTGACGGGGGACCGCGAACCGGGAACTCCACGAAAGCGCGGCGGCTGCTTGCAACCGCTGGACTCTCGCTTCCGATCGCGGTCCCGTCCCCCGTCCCCTCTCCCCTAGTCCTTCAGCGCTTCCAAGGGATCGACCCTCGCCGCTCGGCGTGAGGGCACATACGCTGCGGCGACACATGCGAGCGCGACGGCGAGGACACCGGCACCGTACGCGACCGGCTCAAACGCGTCGATGGTGACCAAGGCGTACGAGAACAACTTCGATGCTCCGAGCGCCAGCGCGAGACCGATCCCGATCCCCACGGCGGCGAGCCGGACCGACTGGCGGAGCACCAGGCCGACGACGGCGTGGGCGGCGGCGCCTAACGCCAGGCGAATCCCGATCTCCCGCTTCCGCTGGGTTACCAGGTACGAGAGCACGCCGTACACGCCGGTCAGCGTGAGCAGGAGCGCAATCCCCCCGACCGCCGACGAGATCCAATTGGCTGCCCGGAACGGATAGAGATTGCTTTCGAGGGACTCCTCGACCGTATGGCTCTCGTCGAGCGCCCCCGCGCCGAGCAGCTCGAGATCGGCCCGGATGCTGACGAGCGCGCGGTCGGCGCTTCCGGACGTCCGCACCAGCAACCTGGTGCCCGCGATCGTGAGGTTGGTCGGCAGGTAGACGATGGGGGCATCGATGCCGTCGCCGATCCAGCCGGTCGCCGTGTTGTGAACCACTCCGATAATCCGGACGACGCCGAAGGGAGCGAGCGTTTGGCGGGCCCACCACGCGACGGTGCTGAGGTGGACCACCTGACCGATCGGATCCCGGCCCGGCCACATCCGCCGAACGACTGCGTCGTTTACGATCGCCACCGGGGTGAGCGAGCCTTCCTCGGCGGTGGAGAAGGTGCGGCCGCGCGCGACCGAAACCCCGAGCACGGCGAAGTAATCCCTCGAGACCCGTCCAAATCGGGCGTCGACCACTGCGGAATCCGTCTCGGTTGCGATCGCGGCCGGGGGGAAGCGGCCCTCGAGCGGTGGGTTCGATGCGGCCGCCACGGACCGCACGTCGCTCCGGGCCGCGAGTCTGGCCACGGCTTGCGGGCGAAATGACTCGTTCACCTCGAGCGCGATCACGCCCGTAGGATCGAGGCCCAGATCGAGGCGCTGCAGCTGGCGCTGGCCGCGGACCAGCACGCCTGCGCTCACCAAGAGGAGGGTCGAGGCCGCGATCTGGCCGACGATGAGCACGGTCCGGAGGCGCGAGGGCTTGAGTCCCGAATCAAAATCCCCGCGCGTCGCCTGGACGATCCCGGGGCGGGTCGCCTGGAGCGCGGGCGCCAGCCCGAAGAGCACGGCCGCGACGACCGCGCCGAGCAGCATGAACACGATCACCCGATGATCGGCGGCGAGCGGGAGCACCTTGACGAACGGGACAAACTCGGCCGGGAGGCTGGCGAACATGAGCCGAACCCCGGCGCCCAGTGTTAGGCGGGCCAGGAGGAATCCGAGCGCAGCGGCCGGAAGCGCAAGGAGGACGCTCTCGGTCAGCAGCTGCCGGATCAGACGTTCCCGGCCGGCCCCCATCGCCAGCCGGATCCCGATCTCTCGCTGCCGCGCGATGCCGCGCGCGAGCATGATGTTGGCCACGTTGGCGCAGGCGATCAGGAGAACCAGCCCGAACGCGACGATGATCGGCGTGAGCGCGAGCAGCACCTCGGGAGAGAACTGGATCGCCGTAGCCCGCGAATGCAGGGTTACTCCCGTCGCCCGCTCGGCGGGCGGCCGCTCCTCGGTGGCATGCCGGATCCAGGGGGAAAGCGCCGCCTGCGCCTGTTCGACGCCCAGTCCGTGCCGCAGCCGGCCGACGATCTCCACTGTTCGCGCGCTGTCACGGAGATCGAGACGCCGGTCCAGCAAGGAGGCCGTCGCGAGGGGCGCCCAGTAATCCGGAGGGGTGTCCTCGAGGCCGTCAAAGCCCTCGCGAGCGATGCCGGCCACCTCGACCGGATAGCCCCGAATCAGGATCCGCGTGCCCACGATCCCCGGGTCGCCCGCGAACCTGGTGCGCCAGGTCCGATGACTCAGGACCACGATCGGGGCGCCGCCGTCGTCGTCCGGCACCAGCGTTCGCCCTAACGCCGCCCCCACGCCGAGGAGGCGAAAGTAGTTGCCGGTGACGAGCTGCCCGACGGCGCTCTGTCGTCCGATCGGAGCCGAGAGCCATCCGTACGCGAAGGTCTCCGTGAAGATCCGGTGATCCCGGCGCAGCTCCTCGTATCGGGTCCAGCTGAATTGAGCCCGGTCCTCCATCTGGCCGTGCCATCGCAATTCATAGAGCGAGCCGGGGTCGCGGACGGGCGCGGCCCGGAGCACGTACGTGTTGAAGATGGTGAACGCGGTGCCGTTGAGGCCCAGGCCCAACGCGATGGTGAGGACAACCACCAGCACGAACACGGGGGCGCGCCGGAACCCGCGGAGCGCGAAGACCACGTCCTGCCGGAGCTCGCCAAGGCGGCGAAGTCCCCACGAGTCGCGAACGGTATCCTTGACGTCGTCGACCCGTCCAAAATCCCGCCGGGCCGCGAGCCCGGCCGCACCGGGGTGGGAGCCTCGGGCCCGGTACCGCGCGGCGTCGCGTTCGAGGTGGTAGGCGATCTCCTCTTCGAGATCGGCTTCGGCCGCGGGGCGGTGGATCAGCGCGCGGAGGCGCACCAGCATGGAGCGCAGCATTGCGAACCTCAGTCGGCGTCGAGGATCAGGCCTAACGCATGGGAGAATCGCTCCCACTCGGATCGTTCGGCGAGGAGCTGCTTCCGGCCGGCGGCCGTGAGCTCGTAGTACCGCGCTCGCCGGTTGTTGTCGGAGGGGGCCCAGTGCGCGGTCACCAGCCCGCGAGCCTCGAGCCGGCGAAGGGCGGGGTAGAGGGATCCGTAGTTCACGTCGAGCGTGCCCTTCGACACGATCTGAATCGACTGGGTGAGCTCCCACCCGTGCGCCGGTCCTGCTCGCAGCAGTCGGAGCAGGATCAGGTCGAGGGTTCCCTGCAGCAGATCGATCTTCTTGGGCGGCACCCGGGCTCCTATTGGTCGCCAACAGGAACGTATCAGTCGACTTCTAGGCAGTCAATAGGAGGGCGGCAGGGCGGCCAGGCGGCAAGGTACAGGACCTCGAGGCGGTCACCTGTCAACCCCAGCGCAGCGAGGGATCGGTCCGGATGTCGCGGTCTAGATTCCTCGCTCCGCTCGGAATGACAGTAT
>JBDTOH010000274.1:0-7569 GCA_039933355.1 Gemmatimonadota bacterium
GAAGAGACGAGCGACGCGGGCCCGAAGGAAGAGATCCCGTTCATGATCGGCCAGGCGGTCGAGATCACGGAAGGGCCGTTCTCCGACTTCAGCGGCACGGTCGAAGAAGTGCTCGTCGACAAAGGCAAGGTAAAGGTCTCGGTGAGCCTCTTCGGCCGGCCGACGACCGTAGAGCTGGACTATTTGCAGTTGAGGGGGCACTAGAGAAGCCAGGGAGTAGGGCTTCGGTATGAGGGCTCATCAAGCCCTAAGCCCTAGCAGGTCCCGCGACCGCACGGGTAATTGCGGCAGAACCGCTCGCCGCGGGCGTACCGCGGCCGGCATTCGACAATTGAGGAGTGTATGGCCAAAAAAGTAGTTGCGTTAGTGAAGCTCCAGGTTCCGGCCGGAGCGGCCAACCCTGCGCCCCCCGTGGGCACGGCGTTAGGTCCGCAAGGCGTGAACATCATGGAGTTCTGCAAACAGTTCAACGCGCGGACCCAGTCGCAGGCCGGGATGATCATCCCGGTCGTCGTGACAATTTTTGCGGACCGCTCCTTCATGTTCATCACGAAGACGCCTCCGGCGGCAAACCTTCTCCTCAAAGAAGTCGGGGTTGAAAAGGGCAGCGCCCAGCCGAATCGGGTCAAGGTCGGGAAGGTGACGCAGGTCCAGCTCAAGAAGATCGCCGAGCTCAAAATGCAGGACCTCAACGCGAGTGACGTCGCGTCCGCGATGCGGATGATTGCCGGCACGGCGCGCTCGATGGGCCTGGAGGTGGCCGACTGATGCGCACCGCCGGTAAGAAGTTCGTGGGCGCGGCTGCCAAAGTCGATCGGGCCAAGGAGTATCCGATCTCCGAGGCGGTGAAGCTGGTAAAAGCCGCTTCGTTCGCAAAGTTCAACGAGACGGTAGACGTTGCCGTACGCTTGGGCGTCGATCCTCGGCACGCCGATCAGATCGTGCGAGGCACCGTTGTGCTTCCGCATGGGACCGGCAAGTCGGTTCGGGTTCTGGTTATCACCCAGGGCGACCGGGCCAAGGAAGCCGAGGCGGCGGGAGCGGACTTCGTCGGGATCGAGTACGTCCAGAAGCTGAAAGATGGCTGGCTCGAGGCCGATGTCATCGTGGCGACTCCCGACGTGATGGGCCAGCTCGGACCGCTCGGCAAGATCCTCGGCCCCCGCGGCCTGATGCCGAACCCGAAGGCGGGAACGGTCACAATGGATGTCGCCAAGGCAGTGCGCGAGATCAAGGCCGGTAAGATCGAGTTCCGAGTCGATAAGACCGGAAACGTGCACGCTCCGATCGGGAAGGTTTCATTTTCGGAGTCGCAGCTGGCCGACAATCTGCAGGCGTTCATGGACACCATCGCCAAGGCCAAGCCTTCGGCGGCCAAAGGCGTCTACTTCCGCTCGGCGACGGTCTCGAGCACCATGGGGCCGGGCGTCCGGCTGGAAACGGCAGCGTACCGATGAGCAAGACTGAACGCCAGTCGGAGGTCCAGGCTCTGGCCGAGCGCTTGAAGAGCTCGCCCAACCTGTACGTCACCGACTTCACCGGGCTCAACGTGGCCCGGATGACGGATCTGCGCCGCCAGCTCCGGCAGGCCGGCGCCCGGTACGTCGTCGTCAAGAACACGCTGGCCCAGCGGGCGCTGGTTGCCAACGACATCACGACCCTGAACGACCACCTCAAAGGCCCCACGGGGCTCGTCCTCATCGCGGGCGACCCGTTAGGCGCGGCGAAGGTGCTGGGAGATTTCGCGAAGGCGAACCAGAAGCCCCAAGTGAAGGCGGGGCTTGTCGACGGCAAGACTGTGGATGCTGCGTACATCAAGCGGCTCGGAGAGCTCCCCTCGCGGGATACGTTGCTAGGACAGCTCCTCGGCGGGTTGAACGGCATCCTCTATCAAATGGTCGGCGCCCTCGAGGCATTGAGGGACAAGCGGCAGTCCGAGCAGCCCGCGCCCGCCGCAGAGGCGGCGCCGCCCGAACCGTCCCAGCCGGCCGCTGAGGCCGCACCGCCCGAACAGTCCGAACCCGCTTCCTAAAGGCCCTGAGGGGATAAAACCATGGCGACTATGACGAACGATCAGATCCTCGAAGCAATCGGCGGTAAGACGGTGGTGGAGCTGTCCGAGCTGATCGAGGCATTCAAGACGAAGTTCAACGTGTCCGTCGTTGCGGCCTCCGCGCCGGCCGGCGGCGCGGGCGGCGGTGCAGCGCCCGCGGTTGAGGAGCAGACCGAGTTCGCGGTCATCCTCAAGGAAGGCGGAGCGAAGAAGATCCAGGTCATCAAGGCGATCCGCGAGATCATCTCGGGCCTGGGCCTCAAGGAAGCGAAGGACATCGTCGACGGCGCGCCGAAGACGATCAAGGAAGGCGCCACCAAAGCGGAGGCAGAGGAGATCAAGAAGAAGCTGGAGGACCAGGGCGCGGTTGTCGAGCTGAAGTAGGGCAGAGCCCGTCCCATCGGGGGTGCGGCTCAATGGCCGCGCTCCTGGGGGATCCGGTCTTTGTGCCTTCTTCAGCGAGGCGACATGCGCGTTTGTGCGAGCTTACTGTTGGCGATTACCCACAGCGTCCCGCGGCGATTCCGTTTTGAGAACGGCATCGGTGCGGCGGGACAGCTTTTTTGTCGGTATCGGATGCAAGGGTTCGGGCGCGGGACGCCGAGCAATCGGTCAGTCCGGCAACTTCCGGTCCCCCAGGCCCGCTGCCAGATAATGAGAGAGTGCGATGTCTGAGACCCCGTTGATCTCGTTTTCGAAGCGCGACAGCGCGATGTCGATGCCTCACCTGCTCGATATTCAAACCCGGGCCTTCCAGAATCTTCTGGTCCCGGACGATATCGAGGGCGACCGGCAAGACGTCTCGCTGGAGCGCGTCTTCCGTGACCTTTTTCCCATTTCCGACGTAAACGGAAAGTACGAGCTCGACTTCAAGAGCTACAACTTGGGCGAGCCGAAGTACTCCGTCGAGGAATGTATCGAGCGGGACATGACCTACGCCACCCCGCTCAAGGCGAAGCTCGCCCTCAACGTCTTCGAAGACGTGGACGGGCAGCGCCGGCTCAAGAATCAGATCGAGCGCGAGGTCTACCTCGGCGAGCTGCCGATCATGACGCCCCTCGGGACGTTCGTGATCAATGGCGCGGAGCGGGTCGTGGTGAGCCAGCTGCACCGGTCCCCCGGCGTCGTCTTCGAAGAGGAGACCCACCCGAACGGGCAGCTCCTCTACTCGGCGCGGATCATTCCGTTCCGCGGCTCGTGGGTCGAGTTCACGATCGACATCCACGACGTGATCTACGTCCACATCGACAAGAAGAAGAAGTTCCCGGCCACCGCGCTGCTCCGCGCGTTCGGCCACGGCGCCAACGCGGAGATCCTGAAGCTCTTCTTCGCGACGAAGCACATCAACATCTCGGGCAAGCTGGAGGGGCGCCAGGAGCGGCGGGAGATCATCGGCGCGCTACTCGCCGAGGACATTCCGAATCCCGAGGATCAGGCCGGCGAGCCGCTCGCCCGCGTCGGCGACGAGCTCAGCACGGAACGGCTCAACGCGATCCGGCACGTTGGAGTCAAGGAAGTCGCGATCTTCGCGGGTTATACGACCCTCGACCTCCGCGAGGACGAGGCGCCGACCACGACCCGTGACCGGCACAACCACGTGCTTGCGTTCGACGTCGCGGATCCGAGCACCGGCGAAGTGCTCGCCGAAGGCGGGACCGAGATCACCGAAGAGCAAAGGAGCAAGCTCCTGAGCGCTTCCGTGGTCAAGGTCGAGGTCCTGTTGCCGCCCGGTCGCGCCGAGTCGCCGCTGATCAAGAACACCCTGGCCAAGGATCCGACCAAGACCGAGGCCGAGGCGTTGCAGCAGATCTACGCGCTGCTCCGCCCCGGCGACGCGCCGAACCTGGAGACCGCCCGGCAACAGCTCCAGCGGCTCTTCTTCAACCCGAAGCGGTATGACCTCGGGCGGGTCGGGCGTTACAAGATCAATCAGAGGCTCGGGCTCAAGACCGATCCGAACCACGCCGTCCTCACCGAGGACGACTTCATCGCGATCATCCGGTACCTGATCGACCTCCACGACGGTCGCGGGCACACGGACGACATCGACCACCTTGGCAACCGCCGGATCCGATCGGTGGGCGAGCTGATCGCGAACCAGTTCTCGGTCGGCCTCTCGCGCATGGCCCGGCTGGTCAAAGAGCGGATGAGCATCAACTCCGACCCGGAGAAGATCTCGCTCGACGATCTGGTCAACGCCCGCACGGTGAGCGCCGTCATTCAGGCGTTCTTCGGGTCCTCACAGCTGTCGCAGTTCATGGACCAGACCAACCCCCTCGCGGAGCTCACCAACAAGCGCCGCCTCTCGGCGTTAGGCCCGGGCGGCCTGACCCGGGAGCGCGCCGGCTTCGAAGTCCGCGACGTGCACTACTCGCAGTACGGCCGGATGTGTCCGATCGAAACCCCTGAAGGCCCGAACATCGGCCTCATCACGAGCCTAGCCACCTTTGCCCGGATCAACGAGCTCGGCTTCATCGAGACGCCGTACCGGGTCGTCAAAGAAGGCCGGCTCACGGCCGAGATCCGGTGGTTGTCGGCGAGCGAGGAAGAAGGCTACGGTGTAGCGCAGGCCAACGCGCTCCTCGACGACACCGGCAAGTTCGTCGAGAGCCTGGTGCTCTGTCGCCGGGGCGACGACTACCCGTTGCTCCCGCCGTCTCGAATCGACTTCATGGACGTAAGCCCCGAGCAGCTGGTCTCGATCGCGGCTGCGCTCATCCCGTTCCTCGAGCACGACGACGCGAATCGCGCGCTGATGGGCTCGAACATGCAGCGGCAGGCGGTGCCGCTCCTCTTCCCGAGGGCCCCGGTCGTGGGCACCGGGCTCGAGAGCAAGGTGGCGTCGGACTCGGGCGCGGTCATTGCCGCCAAGCGCGGCGGGACGATCACCCGAGTCACCGCCGACGAGATCATCATCGACGCCGGCATCGAGAATCTGCCGGTGAACGTGCCGCTCGCCCGACTGGCTCAGGTGGACCGCTATCGGGTCAGGAAGTTCTGGCGGACCAACCAGGACACGGCGATCAACCAGCGGCCTCTGGTGCAGGTCGGCCAGCTCGTAGCGCAGGGTGAAGTCATCGCCGACGGCTCCGCGACCGAGGAAGGCGAGCTGGCCTTGGGCGCGAACGTGATCTGCGCGTTCATGCCGTGGTACGGGCACAACTTCGAAGACGCGATCGTGCTCTCCGAGCGCCTGGTCAAGGACGACGTCTATTCGTCGATCCACATCCAGGAGCTCGAACTCCACGTCCGCGATACGAAGCGCGGCCAGGAGGAGATCACCCGAGAAATCCCCAACGTCTCGGACGAGGCGCTGGTCGACCTCGACGAGCGGGGCATCATCCGGATCGGCGCCCATGTGAAGCCGGGCGACATCCTGGTGGGCAAGATCACCCCGAAAGGCGAGACCGAGCTCTCGCCCGAAGAGAAGCTGCTCACCGCGATCTTCGGCGAGAAGGCGAAGGACGTGAAGGACTCTTCGCTCAAGGTTCCGCCGGGGATGAAGGGCACGGTCATCGACGTCAAGATCTTCAGCCGGATCGAGGACCAGGTCGTCGAGAAGGACCGGGGCGAGCGGATCGGTGAGGTGCGCCGGATCGAGCACGAAGAGAAGACCCGGATCAACACCGTCATGGTCGAGGAGCTCAAGGTTCTGCTCGCCGGCCAGGAAGTCGCCCTGATGCTCAAGGCCGGCACGGTGGAGGAGTACGCTCCGGCCGGCACCAAGCTCACAGAGACGCAGCTCGAGGCGGTCGATCCGACCGACGTCGACCTCAAGACGCTCCGGGTCGTGAACAAGGGTGCCAACGAGCGGATTCGGGCCACCATCGATGCGGCCGCGCGGGAACGCGCCCGCGTCGAAGAGAAGGCCGAAGATCAGATCGACAAGATCCTCCAGCCGGACGAGTTGCCGCCCGGCGTCATCCAGCTCGTCAAGGTGTACCTCGGCGAGAAGCGAAAGATCTCCGTCGGCGACAAGATGGCCGGTCGCCACGGTAACAAGGGTAT
This sequence comes from Gemmatimonadota bacterium, assembly GCA_039933355.1. GTDB lineage: Bacteria > Gemmatimonadota > Gemmatimonadetes > Gemmatimonadales > GWC2-71-9 > SHZU01. The sequence continues at coordinate 6,062 of JBDTOH010000274.1, forward strand.
CGTCGCCCGGATCGTGCCGGAGGAGGACATGCCGTTCCTCCCGGACGGTACGCCCGTCGACATCGTGCTCAACCCGTTAGGCGTGCCGAGCCGAATGAACGTCGGCCAGATTCTGGAGACCCACCTGGGTTGGTGCGCGCAGATTCTGGGCTTCAAAGCCAAGACCCCGGTTTTCCGGGGGGCGGACGAGGGAGAGATCGGCGTGTTGCTCCGGCTTTCCGGGCTCAAGTGGGCGGGTGACGCTTTGCAGCTCAAGCACAAGGCGCCAGAGGTGGACGCCTCGCTGGTCAAATCGCTCGTGGCGGATCTCCGGAAGCTCGGTCTCGAGCGGACGTCGCTGGTCGCCGCAGGGATCGGTGAGCTCGCGATCGACGGGGCCGGCGCGGCAACGAAGAAGTTGTACGAGGACATCAAGGCGTTCTTGAGCGCCGCCGCGAACGCGCTCGGTCAGCGGCAGCTCGAGCTCACGAAACAAGAGGTCGCGTTCCACAAGGCCAATGTCAACGAGGCCAAGGGCTCGACTCAGAAGCGGTATGCGGAAGCACTCAAGGAAGTCGAAGCGGGAGCCGGCCGGTCGGTCGCCGAGGCGCTCGAGCATGCCGGCAACGGCCCGCTCGCGGCCTTGCTCGTAGGCAAGGCGACGCCCGATCAAGTGTCGGCCGCGGCCGACGCGCTGATCCGGGCAGCCGGCCTCACCCCGACCGGGAAAATCCGGCTCCGGGATGGACGGACCGGCGTCGCGTTCGAAAGCGACGTCACGGTCGGCGCGATCTACATGCTCAAGCTGTCCCACTTGGTCGACGACAAGATTCACGCCCGGTCGATCGGCCCGTACTCGCTGGTCACCCAGCAGCCGCTCGCCGGTAAGGCGCAGTTCGGCGGCCAGCGATTCGGTGAAATGGAAGTATGGGCGTTGGAAGCATATGGGGCCGCACACCTGCTCCAGGAAATGCTCACGGTCAAGTCGGACGACGTGAACGGCCGCAGCAAGGTGTACGAGGCCATCGTGAAGGGCCAGAACCTCCCCGAGCCGGGGATTCCGGAATCCTTCAACGTATTGGTCAAGGAACTCCAGGCGTTAGGCCTCAAGGTCACGTTGGGGACCACCGCCGAAGGTGAGGAATAAGTCACGATGATAGACTTCAGAAGCGGGCGAGAGCCCAAGAGCTCGAGCTTTGACTATATCGGAATCCGGATCGCCTCCCCCGAGGAGATCCGGGGCCCTCGCGACCCGAAGGAACGGGAACGGATGGAGCTGCAAGGGCTCCGCTCCTGGTGGTCGTGGGGCGAAGTCACCAAGCCCGAAACGATCAACTACCGCTCCTTCAAGCCGGAGCGCGACGGCCTGTTCTGCGAGCGGATCTTCGGTCCGGTCAAGGACTGGGAGTGCCATTGCGGGAAGTACAAGCGGATCCGCTATCGCGGAGTGATCTGCGACCGGTGCGGCGTGGAGGTCACGCTGTCCAAGGTCCGGCGCGAGCGCATGGGCCACATCGAGCTCAGCGTGC
>JBDTOH010000275.1:0-7568 GCA_039933355.1 Gemmatimonadota bacterium
GCCAGACTTCAACGCGAACTCGATGCGCTTGGGCTGGCCATCAAGACCTGCAGCGATTGGGTAAACGAGGCGCGGTCGGTCGGGCAGACGTAGAGGTCCGCCTTCCGGTAGAGCGTGGGCCGCTCGTCGAGCACCCGGCCAAGAAATCGGACCGGGAGATCCGCCGCCCGCTTTTCGTATGCGGCCCGCCACGGACCGTCCCCAGCTACAGTGAGCTTGACGGCTGGAAACCGCGCGACGATGCGAGGCATCGCCTTGAGAACCGTATCGAGGCCCGTCCGCGGCTCCAAACGGCCGAGGAACAGAAGCTCCGGGCTGTCTCCTGAGGCGGCCGCCGGCAACCGGCCGCCCGGATGGAAGGCGTCGACGTCGACACCGTTAGGGATGATCTCCCAGTCGGTCTGGAAGTAGCGACTCATCGCCTCGATTGCCGTGGAGCTGACCGCGATCGACGCGGCGTGGCGGTCGAGCAGCGCCTGCAAGGGCCGCCGGAACAACCGGTATCCGATCGATCGCGGAAACCACGAGTGGTGGGTGGCAATAACGGGGATGCCTGCTCGGACGGCCGCTTGGGGCGCCAGGATCCCGAGAACCGGGGCGAGCCCGCCGTGAACATGGACTACGTCACAGCGGAGCCGGCGAAACAACGCCTCGAGCTGGCCGGTCAGGTTCCACCCGATTGTGATCCGGGCCAGCCCTCCGTTGGCATAGATCACCAAGCTTCTGCCGACCCGCTGGACAAAATCCGGATCCGGTCCGGCGCCGCCCATTCGGGCCGTCACAACCGTGACTTGGTGGCCGGAAGCGCGAAGCTCGACGGCCGCGTGGTGAACGTGCTCGGGCACTCCGCCGAGCTGCGGGTAGTAGTCCTCGGCAACCAGCGCGACATGCATCAGTCCCTCCCGCGACCGCTCGATCCGGGACGGGCGATCGATGCGGCGAGGCGCTGCAGTGATTCCATTACGGCGGCCGGCCTCTCCTCCTGGATCCAGTGGCCGACGTCCGGCACCGAGTCGATGGTGAAGGACGCCAATACTTGGCGCAGCAGCCCCACTTCCGGTTCTCCAACCCCACCTTCGTGCGGTGCCATGCCGACCATCAGTCGGACCGGGCATTTGATCTCGTGAATCCGAGGCGCCAGCAACTCCGGTTCGCGGGACCGACCCATGGCCTGATACGCATGGATGGTCGCGCCAAGAGACTCCGTTGCGCCGGCGGTGTAGCTCCGCACGATGTCGTCGGTGATCCATGAGGGGTCGCCCGACGACTCGGTCAGCATGCCTTTGGCCTTGGAGCGAACCATCTTCGCGCCACCGAAGATTCTGAGCAGCGGCGCCCACCGGATCGCCCGGCGGAAGGAGGGGGTCGTGGCCTCTTCGGTCGGACCGCCCTCGATCGACAGAAAGCCGCGGATGAGATCGGGACGCCGAACGGCAATGCGGAACGCGATGGCTCCGCCGAGCGAATGGGCTACGACGAGGACCGGGCCGGCGTGGAGCGTGTCGAGCACCAGCGCCACTCGATCGGCCTGGGCGGTGAGCGACTAGTCGGCGTTGGGCGGCCGGGACGACGAGCCGACTCCGAGCGGTTCGACCACGACGACCCGATAGCCGGCCGCAACGAGCAGCGGCGTGACGTGGCGAAACCCGAACGCCGAGCCGAACAGGCCGGGAATGTAGACCACGGTGGGCCCGGACCCGGACGCCTCCACATGGAGCGACTCGGCCTGCGCGGCGAGATCCACCGGACCTAGGCTCGCGCTCGCCACAAGGAGCATCGACGTGAGCACGCTCATGCCGGCTCCGTCCGCGGGACCCGCTCGGCCGTCTCCGCCGTCGCCGCGCGCGATGCGATCGTGTCGAGGTCCCCGCCTAACGCATCCATCCGGTTTTGGAACTTGATGTCGAGGATGAGCAATCCGATCACGAAACCGGCCAGGTTCGCGACAAAGATCACGGAGAAGAGAATCGGGTACGGCACCCAGAGACCGAAGTAGAGCATCCACCGCTTGAATCCCGGGTCGAACCGTGACCGCTCTGCGATCGACGTGAGCAGCATGATCGCCACGAAAGCCAGCACGATTACCTTGGCCGGGGCCAAGCCCGCCACCAGAAAGCCGATGAAAACAGCAGCCTCCGAGAGCCGGTCTACGAGCGTATCCAGACGCGCTCCCTCGGGGGAAGCGAGGTGGAACTCGCGGGCGACTGAACCGTCCAAGTGGTCGGCGATCTGACCCACGAGGATCAGGATCAAGCCGGCCTGGAGGTGTCCGGCGCCGACCGCGATCGCGGCCCCTATGCTGAAGCCGAGCGAGGACCAAGTCAGTTGGCTCGGCGACAGGCCCAGCTTGAGGTGCAGGAACCTGACGACCGGGCGGCTGACCGAGCCTATGGCCGCTTCAAGAGAAGGTAGAGAGTCGAGCATAACAGGACGGCGAAAAGTCCGATCTCCTTCGCGGCGTCGGGCATCCGGATCAGCCAGCCTCGAGTGACGAAGGGTGAATAGGGATACCACGGCATCTTCTCATAGCGCACCGAGTAGTCCATCGCCAAATGAATCGCGAAGAACAGCGCCGGCACCCACGTTCCTAAAAAGAAGCACAGCGGAATGATCCACAGAAATGCCACGGGCTCTTGGAGCGAGGAGCGCCAGTAGTAGCCCTTCTCGTTACGAAGTCCGACGGTCCGCAGGTAGAACGGCATCTTGATCAGATGATCGATGTCGACGGCTACGCCGAAGGCATAGGCGAGGACCACGTCCTTGCCGTGGAGACCGAACAGCTTGACGCCGAGGGTGGTCGCGAGGACATGAGTGAAGATGGTCATGGCGCGACGGACTCCAGCGATGGCTCGGCCAGGGCTCTGCCACGGCCCTGAGCCCAGATGAGCACGATCCCAAACCCGATCCAGAGCACGTCCCGAACCCGGCCAACCAGCGCCGCGTAGAGGCCGAGCCCGGGCTGAAAGCCCAGTTGCTGAAAGAGAATCACGATGGCGCTCTCACGGGTTCCGAGCTCGAACGGCACGAAGAACAAAGCATTGCTCGCCAGAGCCTCCAGCCCTCCGATGGCGAATGCCTGAGCGTACCCAATCTTCACCCCGGTGGCGACCCCGATCAAGCAAAACTCCAACATGAAGACACAGCGCGACGCGTATTGGAGCCCCAACGCCGACCAGAACCGACGACGACTCTTGCGGTAGAAGTCCCTGATCTGGGTGTCGATGTCGACGAGTGCGGGACGCTTGGGCTCGAGGCGCCGAGCGACGCGGCTGAGTCCGGGAAGGCGGCTCATCCGGTCGAGCATGGGGGCGAATCCTCCCCGCTGGTGGGCTGCGAACAGCGTCGCAGCGAGGATCCCGATGACCGCCATCCCGCCGATGAGCAAGCCGGTCGTGATTGCCCCGGAGGGGAGGAGCACGAGCCCGAGCACCAGCGCAGTCAAGAAAACCAGCAACTGGCCCAGCGTCCGAAGCATGGTATGGAGAATAATGCTACCCGCGGCTCGCCGAGTCCCGAGACTCGGTGCGAGGGCGACGACCTTGTAGGGTTCGCCGCCGACGTTGATCACGGGGGTGATGGAATTGAGCGCGGCGCCGGCGACGACGGTCGCGAGCGTGCGCCGGAATCTGGGTCGGGCCGGTTCCTCGGACAAGATGATCTGGAGGGACCCGGCCTCACAAACGTAGACCCCTCCATAGAGCAGGACGATCGGCACGATCATCCACCCCGTCGTCATGGCATCGGACCACAAGCGCCCGGGTCCGAGGACTGCGACGAGGTTCCCGAACAGCACCGTCCCGAGCAAGAACAACAGGAACTGGAGCCAGCGACTCACGCGCGGCCGCCCCCCCAGGCGAACTGTGCGGGCTTGGAGTTGCTATGACGCGCGGACGCCAACCAATCCGCCCCGACACAATGACCTCTGCGGTCGATGAGTGGACAAGTTGACGCGGCGGAGAGTCGGGCGCCGGGCGTGTGCTCGAGGCCAGCAATCCCCTGCCGACGGTGGTAAGACGGCCCTTGTAAAGACATCCGTGCAGTCCCGCGGACAAGCTTCCGCGTGTGGGTTGCCATCACCAAGCTCGATCACTGGATCCGGAGGTCCTATAAGCAAGCGGCGGGCCGCGGGGATGCCGCGGGAAAAATGGACCGGAACGGGATCTTCGAAGACTTACGGCGCGAGAATTCGCATGATGTCAATCAGGAGGATTCGGAGGCGGGGCGCGCGGTCGTCGAGATGGTCGTTGAGCTCGCCCACGGCGTGGTCGAGGAGCAACGCCTCGAGAATCTGCCGGAGCTCACCCGAATCGGAAGGGAGAAAGCTCGCGCCGGCCGCCGTCTCACGATAGGCGCGGATGAACATCGCGGACGCGGATCGTTCCCAGAGGCCGGCCCAGGGTTCCATTCGATCGAGATCGCCCGCGTGCCTTGCGACGTGGGTTTCGAGCCCGACCTGTGCCGCGTGTCGAATGGAGCGGAGCATTGCGGCGACGTCGATGAGGGCTACGCGTTTGGAGCGCGGAGCGCCACCACCTCCGCCCTGGTCGATGATGAAGTCCTGCCCCGCTCTCCTGACCCGGCCGAGTTGAAGGTCGCCGTGGATGGCGATCTTGGTGAAGTTGGGCACGGCAGTGGACAGGGGCTCCAGGATGGCACCGACCCGCCCGCGGTAGCTCAGCGTTTCACTCGCGAGGCCGGCGACGTCTCTCGGCAGGCGAGCGAGTGCCGCCTCCAGGCCCTCGAGCGCTTGCACTGCCGCTCCGCGGATCTCCGTGGAGAGCGCTAGGAGGTCGGCGGCGGTGACCGGCTCAGGTCGCAACGCCGGATCGTCGCTCGGCATAGCGCGGGCGAGGTGGAGCTGCGCAACCCGTTTGCCCAACGTGGCGGCGGCGTCGTCCGAAATCCCGAGCAGCTCGTCCATCATCGGTGTCAGCGGCTGTTCGCCGATGTCGAGCTTGACGAGCGCCGGCCCGGCTGCGGTTGGCGGAAGCGGCTTGGTGAAGGCCCGTTCGTAGAAGCGGGCGAGCTCTTCCTGCATGAACGTCCAGCCATCTTCGTGATAGGACCCGGATACGCGGTGGCTGGGCTGAATGGTCGTGCCGCGCTCGCCGGGGCGGTCGTCCACGGCGGCCTTCGCGTCCTGCTCCGCGTGCAGCTCGAACCAGAGGAACCCGTATGGCCCGAGGGTGAGCGGATAAGGTGCCGCTCCAATTTGTGGAAACTCGACGTAGCCGCGCATCTCGACCGGCGTTAGGCCCTCGAGGGCGGACAAGTCGAGCTCGAACGGCTGGGCGAAGCGCGACAGGTTTGCGACGCAGAGCAGCTGCTCGCCCTCGTGGTAACGGATGTACGCGAGAATCTTCCGGTTCGCGGGCTCGAGAAAGTTGGTCGCGCCGCGCCCGAACCCCTGGAACAGGCGCCGGAGCGCGATCATGTTCCTCGTCCAATTGAGCAGACTGGACGGGTCGCCTCCTTCGGCCTCCACGTTGACCGCCTGGTACCCGTAGATCGGGTCCATGATGACGGGGCTGTAGAGGCGGGCCGGGTCGGCGCGGGAGAAGCCCCCGTTCCGGTCGCCGCTCCACTGCATCGGCGTGCGCACCGAGTGGCGGTCGCCGAGGTAGATGTTGTCGCCCATGCCGATCTCGTCGCCGCTGTAGATGATCGGTGTGCCCGGCAGGGAGAAGAGCAGGCTGTTGAGAAGCTCGATCCGGCTCCGGTTGTTCTCGAGCAGCGGCGCGAGGCGGCGCCGGATCCCGACGTTGATCCGCATTCTGGGGTCGGTGCCGTACGCGAGGTACATGTAGTCCCGCTCCTCGTCGGTGACCATCTCCAGCGTCAGCTCGTCGTGATTGCGGAGGAAGATCGCCCACTGGCACGGATCAGGGATTGTGGGCGTCTCCGCCATGACCTCGAGGATCGGGGTCCGGTCCTCCAGGCGCAGCGCCATGAAGAGGCGCGGCATCAACGGGAAATGGAATGCCATGTGGCACTCGTCGCCGGCGCCGAAATATGCCCGGACTTCCTGGGGGAGCGAGTTCGCCTCGGCGAGCAGCATCCGGGCGTGGTACTCCCGATCGAGCGTGCTCCGAATCGTCTTGATGATCGCGTGGCTCTCGGGGAGATTCTCGCAGTTGGTGCCCTCGCGCTCGATCAAGTACGGCACCGCGTCGAGGCGGAGCGCGTCGACCCCCATATCGAGCCAGAACCGCATTACGTTCAAGACCTCGGACACGACCGCGGGATTGTCGAAGTTGAGGTCCGGCTGGTGCGAGAAGAACCGGTGCCAGTAATACGCCCGCGCCTCGGGGTCCCAGGCCCAGTTCGACTTCTCCGTGTCGGTGAAGATGATCCGGGTTCCGGTGTACTTCTGATCGGTGTCGCTCCAGACGTAGTAATCCCGCTCCGGCGAGCCCGCCGGCGCCCGCCTGGCGGCTTGAAACCAGGGGTGCTGGTCCGAGGTGTGGTTGATGACGAGCTCGATCAGAACCCGGAGATCGCGGGCATGCGCGGCCTCGAGAAACTCGCGAAAGTCCTCGAGGGTGCCGTAGCTCGGATGCACGCTGGTATAGTTGGCGATGTCGTAGCCGTCGTCGCGAAGCGGCGACGGATAGAACGGGAGGAGCCACAGGCACGTGACGCCCAGCTGCTGGAGGTAATCGAGCTTCTCGATCAGCCCGCGGAAGTCGCCGACGCCGTCCTCGTTGGCGTCATAGAAGCCGCGGACGTGCATCTCGTAGATGATCGCATCTTTGTACCAGAGCGGATCGGACGGGCGGCTGGCAGGTTCAGGCATGATCGAATATGGTAGATCGGGTGGGATGGCGGACAGGGGACAAGGGACGGAGAACCGGGTGTCCGAGATAGGGTCCGATGCCTGAAGCTGACATTGCGACGGACGACTTCGAAGCGCGGGTGGCCGCGATCGGCTCCGCGGAGGTCGCGGTCGGGATTCCGACGTTCAACGACGCGAGGACGATCGAGGCGATCGTGGGTGCTGTCGCGGCCGGGCTGGATGAGCTCGGCGACACGAAGGCGGTCATCATCCATGCGGACGCGGGGTCGACCGACGCAACGGTGCTCCGGGCTCGCGGGTCCGCTAATCTGCCGTCTAAGTTCCTCCAGTGGCAAGCAGGGACCGATACCAACCCGGCGCGGTACACTGCCGCGACGCCTTCCTCCGCGGCGCTCCGGGCGGTGTTCGATGTCGCGCGCCGTTTGGGCGTCAAGGCCTGCGCTGTGGTGGACGCGGGCGCGCTGGGCCTTACGCCGAAGTGGATTCCTCGACTGATCGAGCCCGTGAGGATGGGGCAGGCCGACTTCGTCACCGCAAACTACGTCCGGCCTCCATTCGCCGGGGCAATCACGAGTGGGATCGCGTATCCGATGGTGCGCGCCCTGTTCGGCAAACGGGTCCGCCATCCGATGGCGCGGGACTTTGCGGGCTCCGCCGGGTTCCTCGACTACCACCTGCGGCAAGATTTGTGGACCGCCGAGCTGCCGCCCTTCGGAGCTCAGCTCCGCCTCACGACCGATACGCTGGCCGCCGGATTTCGGGTCGCGGAAAC
>JBDTOH010000276.1:0-7540 GCA_039933355.1 Gemmatimonadota bacterium
CGCCTTGCCGCCTTGCCGCCTTGCCGCCTTGCCGCCTTGCCGCCTTGCCGCCTATTCGAGAATCTCCCGGGCCAACTCCGCGTCCTCTACCCGAACGAGGAGGCGGACCGGGGAGAGCAGCGCCAGGCTCGGATAGGCTCCGCCCGCCGTGTCGGCCAGGACGCGGGCGGGGATGCCGTTCGCCTCGAGCACGAGCGCGTCCATCCGGGCTTCGAGCTCGGTGTTGTACCGGCGGAGAATGACGGTCTCGTCGGGCATCGTGGAGTCTTTCTGTCTTCCGCTGTTTCCGCCCCGATGATTGTGGCGGCGTAAGGACCGCAAAGCCGAGAATGAAGTAGCGGGGATTGCCGTGAAATGGAACGGCTATGACTGAATTGACGTCTGACTTCACCTATCATCCCGAGCGGCGCAAGGGATTTACTCTGCTCGGTTCGGACTTCGCGACCCAGATTCCTCGCTCCGCTCGGAATGACCGTACCCATTGCCGCGCCTCACCCCAACCTACCGTCCTACCGTCCTACCGTCTTACCGTCTTACCGCCTTACCGCCCTGCCGCCCTGTTTGACCGCAAGAATCGGAACGCCGCTATCCCTGGCTCCTGGTAGACTGTCGTACGTGATGCGATGGACTACTCGAAAGGAGCTCGGTATGACGATGTCAACGAAGACCGCGCAGCGGGCTGCGGCGACGACGAGCGACCCACGGTGGGCGGCTGTCGTGGCTCGGGACGTCGAGGCCGACGGCACATTCTTTTACTCGGTCGAAACGACCGGCGTGTACTGCAGGCCGTCGTGCGGCGCCCGGCCGGCGCGACCGGAGAATGTCCGGTTCCACGCGACGGTCGAGGCCGCGGCCGGAGCTGGGTTCCGGCCGTGCAGGCGATGCCGGCCTAACGAGCGGAAGCCCGAGATTCGCTTCGCCGTGGGGGCGTCATGGCTCGGATCGATCCTGGTCGCCCGGAGCGAGCGGGGTGTCTGCGCGATTCTCATGGGAGACGATGCGCTCGTCTTAGGCGGTGATCTCCGAGAGCGGTTCCCTCGGGCCAGCCTGATCGGAGACAACGCGGAGCTCGAGCCGCTCGTCGCGAAGGTCGTTGGATTCGTGGAAGCCCCGAGCCGGGGACTCGACCTCCCGCTCGATCCATGCGGGACGGCGTTCCAGCAACGCGTGTGGCAGGCGTTGCGGGAGATTCCTGCCGGCGAGACGGCGAGCTACTCCGATGTGGCCAACCGGATCGGCGCGCCGGCTTCGCAGCGGGCAGTAGCCCAGGCCTGCGGGGCCAATCCTCTTGCCGTCGCGATCCCTTGTCATCGCGTGGTGCGGAATGACGGCGCGGTCTCAGGTTATCGATGGGGCGTCGAGCGGAAGCGCGCGCTGCTCGAGCGGGAGGCGCACGTATGACTACGCTTGCAGGGGTCACGGCGGCCGCTCGATCGGATGCGAAGACCGCGGTGGAGCGGGCCGGGGAGCTCGATTGGGACCGGGTGTTCGCTGACCTCGACGCGCACGGCAACGCGGTCCTCGAGCGCCTGCTCACGCCGGAGCAGTGCGTGGCGCTGGCTTCGCAGTATTCGCGAGACGACCTGTTCCGAAGCCGCGTCGTCATGGCGCGGCATGGATTCGGTCGCGGGGAGTACAAGTACTTCGGCTACCCGTTGCCGGAGATCGTCGCGGGTCTTCGAACGGCGCTCTATCCGCGGCTCGCGCCCATCGCGAATCGGTGGAACCGCGCGATGAGCATCGACGTCGAGTATCCGGCCGCGCACCCGGATTTCATTGCGCGGTGCCACGAGGCCGGCCAGTCCAGGCCGACGCCGCTTCTGCTCGAGTACGGCACCGACGACTTCAACTGCCTGCATCAGGACCTGTACGGCGAGCACGTGTTCCCGCTGCAGGTGGCGATCCTGCTGTCCGAGCCGGGGCGGGACTTCGGCGGCGGCGAGTTCGTCCTCGCCGAGCAGCGGCCGCGGATGCAATCGCGGCCGGAAGTGGTGCCGCTCAGGCAGGGCGACGCGGTCGCGTTCGCGGTGCACCACCGGCCGGTCGAGGGGAAGCGCGGCGCCTACCGAGTTAACCTGCGACACGGGGTCAGCCGAATTCGTTGGGGACAGCGGCATACCGTCGGCATCATTTTTCACGACGCGGAGTGATGCGGCGGCGAGGTTTCGCGGGATTCAACAACCGCGGCTGGCAAAAGGCCGCTAGCTGCCGCCTTGCCGCCTTGCCGCCTTGCCGCCTTCCGTCTCACCACGACTGAGTCGGCACCGCCCGCGGCACCGGCAGCGACTTGAGGTACGTCACCAGCTTCCAGATGACGGGCGGCTGGAGCATTCCGCCGAATGCGGGCATGCCTTCCGGGCGGCCGTAGAAGATCGACTGATAGATCGCCCCGTCTGCTCCGCCGTAGCGCCACCGGCCGTCGCTCAGGCTTGGCGCCCACGCACCGGTCGCGCCGGTGGCGTGGCAGCCGTTGCAGTTCATCGAGCTGAACAGCTTTTCCCCCTCGGTCGCGGATTTCGGGTCGGCGGCGAATGGGTTGTCGAGCGTTCCTGCCGGCGGGACGGCGCCTCCCGCGAATACATGCTGATCGTATCGGACTGACGGAGGAGCCGTGAATTGACCGGTCGGCGCGACCGGTTGAGCGGCCTCCGCGGGCGGAGCCGGCTTTCCGCTGGCGCACGCCGCCGCTCCCACCAGTGTTCCGACCGCCAAGAACGTCGCCCGGGTATGTCGCACCGATCACTCCTCTCTCACGGCTCCAGTCACCGCCTAACGGTTGGCTCCCTCGAGCGCGAAGATCCAGACCATGCCGCCCAGGCTCGTGTACCGCCCCAGGTCCTTGATAAAGTCCGCCGGATCCCGCACGTCGTTCGGATCGTCCGAGCGGAGGTCTCCCGAGAGCAGCGCCCAGTCGCCGCCGATTCCGGCGTACACGGCGAGATACTGCCTGCCGTCGGGGCCGCGGTAGGTGATCGGCGCTCCTACGACACCCGATCCCACCTTGAATTTCCAGAGCAGCTTCCCGGTGGTGGCATCGGCTGCCTTGAACCAGCCGTCCAGCGTCCCGTAGAACACCACATCGCCGGCCGTGGCAAGGACTCCGCTCCAAACCGGGTAACGCTCCTTGATCTCCCACACTTTGCGCCCGACCGACGCATCCCACGCGATGAAGGCGCCGAGATGGCCGCCGGGGCCGGCTTGGTAGGGCATGTCGGCGCCGACGTAGGGCGTGCCCCGGATCCGCCCGGCCTTTTGGGCCGCAAAGTTCATGCAGAGATTCAGCGTCGACGCATAGAACAGCTTCGTTCTCGGCGAGAATGCGGCCGGCGACGCCGGGCTCTTCCCGCCCTCGAGCGTCGGGCAGATGTATTTCACGTCGCCTTTGCCGGCACCGGTGAGCTTGGTGGAATCGACGATCGGACGCCCCGTCTTCAAGTCCACGCCCTTGGCCCAGTTGACCACGACATACGGCTCGGCCACGAGGACCTCGCCGGTGGCGCGGTCGAGCGTGTAGGCGAAGCCGTTCTTGTCGAAGTGCACCAGCGCCTTGCGGACCCGGCCCTTCACGGTCAAGTCCGCGAGGATCATCTCCGCGTTGGAGTCGTAGTCCCAATTGTCGTGCGGGGTGAACTGATACGCCCAGACCAGCGCGCCGTCGCCGGGCCGGCGGGCCAGCACGCTGTTGGTCCACTTGTTGTCCCCCAGGCGCTGCTCGGGATTGTACGGTCCCGGGTTACCCACGCCGAAGTAGACGAGATCGAGCTCGGGGTCGTAGGAGAGCCAGCCCCAGACCGGCGCGCCGCCGACCCTCCAGGTGTCTTCCGCCCACGTCGTCACGCCCAAGTCGGTGCCGCGATCGTAGAACGGCTTGAACGTGCCGGGCTTGACCAGCATGTCGGCGTCCGGACCTTCATTGTATGCCGTCCAGGCGACTTGGCCGGTCGCGAGGTCGAGCGCCTTGGCCCAGCCATGGATGCCAAACTCGCCGCCGGACGGACCCACGATCACCCGATTCTTGACGACGAGCGGCGCCATCGGGGTGGTCTCGCCGTCCTTGGGATCGGCGATCTTGACGTTCCACAGCTCCTTGCCGGTCGTCGCGTCGACCGCCACCGTGTGACCGTCGAGCAGGTTGTAGACGATCTTGCCCTCGGCATAGAAAGCGCCCCGGTTGATCGCGTCGCAGCAGGCTACGCCGAGCGCGTTGCTGCTCACGGCCGGCCGATACTTCCACTTGAGCGGATAGTCCGGCTTCGACAAGTCGAACGCGTACAGCACGTTGGGGTAGGGCGTCACTACGAACATCGTGTTGTCGACGACGAGCGGCTGACCCTCGTGTCCGCGGAGGACGCCGGTAGAGAAGTTCCAGACCGGCTGGAGCCGAGCCGCGTTCACGCGGGTGATCTGGGTGAGGCCGCTGTAGCGAGTCGCCGAGTAATCCTTGCCGGGCATGGTCCACCGCCCATCGTCTCGCGGCACCGGCGCTTTGGCGGAAGCCTGGGCTCGCGCCGCGGTTGCGACTGCCGTGCAAATCAGCGCCAGCGCTGCCACTTGTCTCAATTGGGTGCTCACCCGTCGGTCTCCTTTTCGTGCCCAACAGAAACCTCGACCGGAATCGCCGGATTGTCGAGAGGCGGTGCGCTCAAGATCTATTTCACGAGGTTCTTGGGGGGTGGGATCTAGGACGGTTGGAACGGATTCGACCGATTGGGCGGATCCATCGGACCGGTCGTCGACGGGGATAGCTCGGCCGGCTTCGAAGATGTCATGCCGAGAAAGCAACGCGGGACCTCGCCGTTGTACTCGGGTACGGCGATGAAGACCGTCACACGCCATGACAGCCCGGCGGGTACGGGCTCAGATCCCGCCCAATCCGGCCTAACGGCACCCGCGCCGCCCGCCGGCCGAGCGCCCACATGTTGCGCCGACGGCGCGCTGCCGGGCGCGAGCCGTGACCGCGAGCCCTTAGCTGCAGTGGCGCGGCGGTGAGCGAGCGAGGGCGCGGCTGAGACGCATGATTTCCCCTCTATCTATACCCTGACGGTGGGACGACATTCCACTAGGTGCTATCATGCTCCACTTACGCCTGGCCAAGCGCCGACCCTCGCTGAGACGGCGGAGCTAAAGGCTCGTGTGCCGTGGCCATCCGTTCGCGGTCGAGCGCGTTTCGCCGTCGGGCCTTGATCCAATCGGCGCGCCGAAACGATCCGTTGAATCCGTTCCGATCCGCCACATCCGTATCAACCGCCGGCCTGGATGCTTGCCAGGCGATCCGAGGAGAGATCATGAGAACACGACTGGGTGATTGGGCTCGCCTCTCCCTGGTGCTCGCGGGACTCACCGGAGTCGCGACCGATCCCGCTGTCTCGCAGACTGCCGCCATGAAGACCACTGCAGCCATGGACTACATCGCCACCCGGGCCGAGCGCGACGAGATGATCCGGGTCCCGATGCGCGACGGCATCCGCCTCTCGGCTCTGATTCTCTTCCCCAAGGACCGGCCCCGGCAGAACCTCCCGACCGTGCTGATTCACAATCCCTATCTGACCGAGGGAATGATCCGAAGCTTCAGCCTCTACATCCGGAGCTTCATCGAGAACGGCTACGCCGTGATGATCCAGAACGAGCGGGGCCGTTATTTCTCCGAAGGGACTTACACGTACCTCGTCGGCTCGGGGAAGGACGGCTACGACACGATCGATTGGGTCACCAAGCAGCCGTGGTCGAACGGCAAGGTCGGGGCGATCGGGTGCTCCTCGGGCGCGGAGGAGCAGCACAAGATGAACGCGGCGCAGCACCCCGGCTTCGCGGCCTCCGTTCCGATCAGCTCCGGCGCCGGGATCGGGAAGGTTGGGCCCTATAACGAGATGGGGAACTTCTATCGCGGCGGTGCGGTCCAGAACCTCTGGTTCTCGTGGTACTTCAGCGCCGGCTACAAATACCGTCCCGCCTGGCCGGCCGATCTCACGCGCGAGCAGATGCTCCGGATCAGCAAGGCCTGGAACATGGAGCCGGAGACTTTGCCGACGCCTAACTTCGACGTCGGGATCTGGACCCTTCCGATCAATCAGATCATGCCCAGCCTCGGCGCCATGCCGAGCGATCTGGACGACTTCGTGAACCGGCTGCCCAACGATCCCAAGTGGAAGGAGATCGACTTCGGTGGCGAGGGCGACCGGTCCGGCACACCGACCCTCTACGTCAACGCCTGGTACGACGTATCGGTCGGACCTAACGTCGCCATGTTCGACTACCAGACCAAGAACGCGGCGAACGAGACCGCGCGGAACAACATGTTCATGGTGATCGCGCCGACGCTCCACTGCAATCAAGGGAGGGTCGAGTCGGAGCACACGATCGTGGGCGACCGGGACATGGGCGACGCGCGGTTCGACTACGTCGGGCTGGTCCAGCGCTGGTTCGATCACTGGATGAAGGGGGTCGAGAACGGCGTGACCCAGGAGCCCAAGGTCCGGGCCTATCAGATGGGCTCCAACCAGTGGAAGAGCTACGACGCGTGGCCGCCCAAGAGCGCGGAGCTGGTGCCGTACTACCTCGACAGCGACGGGAGCGCCAACAGCGTTGCGGGCAACGGGCGGTTGATCACGGCCAAGCCCGCGAGGCCTAACACCGACCGGTTCAGCTATGACCCCATGCATCCGGTTGCCTCGCTCGGCGGGCAAAGCTGTTGCTTTGCCGTGCTCGCCGGCGGGTCGTTCGATCAGGCCGGGCTCGAGATGCGGAACGACATTCTGGTGTACACCACGCCGCCGCTCAGCGAACCGCTCGACGTGACGGGAAACATCGAGGTCTCGCTCTACCTGTCGTCCGACGTCAAAGACACCGATCTCACGATCAAGCTCATGGACGTGGGGCCCGACGGGAAGGCGTACAACCTCGACGAGGAGATCCAACGGGTGCGGTGGCGGGAGGGCTGGGACAAGCCCGTGTTCATGGAAGCCGGCAGGGTATATAAGGTCGACCTACCGCCGCTTGTCACCAGCAACTCGTTCGGGGTTGGGCACCGGGTCAGGATCGAGGTGTCGAGCAGCAGCTTTCCTCACTTCGATCGGAATCTCAACACCGGCGGGAACAATTTCGATGAGAAGGTCGGCGTGGTGGCGCATAACGTGATCCATCATGGCGGGATGTATCCGTCGAGGATCGTGCTGCCGGTGGTAAGGTCCCACTGAGACTCAGTGCCGGGGCGCCGGGTTCCAGTCCGGCCCGAAGCCGTCCGCGATCCAAGTCCGATAGGAGCCCGCGAAGTCGGCCACCGTCACCCCGAACCGCTCGCCGGCGCACGCGCGGAAGAGGAGTACGCGGGTGCCGTCGGGCGATCCTTTCGGCACCCCCTCGATACAGTCCGGCGCGCTCGCGAGGCTGAGATCGCGCTCGGGCTTTCCGAGAGACCACGCATCGCTCGTGACCGCGTAGAGCCTCCGAATCGTCCCGCCGGGTATGCCCGGTGGCGTGGACGGGAACCCGCGCGAGGTGTAGATCGTCGCACCGTCCGCTGAGAAGCCGGGGTCGGCGTCGC
>JBDTOH010000277.1:0-7523 GCA_039933355.1 Gemmatimonadota bacterium
CTGCTCATTGCGGCCGCGGTCCTCGCGACGACCGTGATCGCCCTGCTGGTGGCCCGTCCGTCGCCGCCCGGCGCCCGCTCGACCGGGCCGCCGATCCTGGCGGTCGGGAACCTCCGCGACCTGACCGCCACCGACTCGACTCCGTTAGGTGGTGTGCTGAGCGAGATGCTCACAACCAGCCTGGGACGTCTCACCGACATCCGAGTCGTCGCCCACTCCCGGATTCTCGAGCTCACCGCGCCGGCGGATACCTCGCAGCGGGCCCGGACCGAGGCGGCCCGGCGCGCCGGGGCGAACGAGATCCTGGAGGGCGAGGTGATGCCGGTAGGGCGAGACTCGCTCTCGCTCGCGCTCCGCCGGGTCGACCTCGCCACCGGTGTAGTTCATCGAGGGTACCGAGTGCTCGGCGTCGATCGTTATGCATTGATCGACAGCGTCACCACGGCGATCGCGAAGGACCTCCGCCTCACCGCGCCGACCGGCGCGCTCGCCGACGTGTCGACCCGCTCACCGATCGCGTACCGGCTCTACGAAGACGGTCTTCGCGCCTTCTTCCAGTTCGACGCCGCGTCGGCTCACCGCCTCTTCCGGTCGGCGATTCAGGAAGACTCGACCTTCGCGATGGCGACGTATTACGCCTGGCGGACCGCCGCGACCGTCGGCGATCCCGGTCTCGATTCGTTAGGCGTCCGCGCGCTGCTCCTGGCATCCCGGGCTCCGGACCGGGACCGGCTCGTGATCGTCGCCCATGTCGGCGCGACGCAGAGCGACCTCGGAGCCCTGGTCGCGGCGGAATCGCTGGCCGCCAAGTATCCGACCGATCCCGAGGCGCTCGTGCGCGCCGCCGAAGTGTTCGGCACCTCCGGTCCGGACCTCGGCCGGGTCGCGTTCCTGCTCAATCGGGCCGTGGCGGTCGACTCGGCCGCGGGGCCGGAGCGGGCGCTGGTCTGCCGGAGCTGCGAAGCGCTGCAGACCCTCACCACCCAGTACCGCTGGGCCGACTCGACGACGTTGGCGGAACGGACGGTCCGCCGGTGGATCGCGCTCCAGCCGTCGAACTCGGCCGGCTGGATCGCCCTCGCGGACCTCGATGTCGCGTTGGGCAGGACGGCCGACGCCGTCCGGGCCGCTCGGGTCGCCGACTCGCTCGGCGGGCCCGGCAGCCACGACCTCGACGCACTGAGCGCGGCACTCCGGCAGGACAAGCTCGACGACGTCGATGCCCGGTGCCGCCGCGACCTGGCCTCTGCCTCCGCGGCCGAGTTCGCGGAGATTCGCTGGTGGTGCGTGATCGGGCTTCGGATGCAGGGGCGGTACCGGGCCGCGCTCAGCCTGGCGCGCGAGGGGTTGATGGCCGGTAGCCCGAAGCCGCGGCCCGGCGCCGGCGCGGAGCCGATCCAGTCCGCCTGGCTCGACTATGAGATGGGCCGTCCGCTCGCGGCGGCGTTCCAATTCCGGCGCTTCGCCGCCGACGCGGCCCAGGACCGCGCGACGGCGCCGGGCCTGGTGGCGCGCCACGCCGCGTGGAACCTCACGCTGGCGGCGACCGCGCTCGTCGCTAACGGCGACACGACCGAAGCCCGGCTCCTCGCCGACTCGGTGGAATCGATCGGGCGCCGAAGCCTCTATGGGCGGGACGCCCGGCTCCACTACTTCATTCGCGGCCTCGTGCTCGCGCAAGACGGCCAGCAGCAGGCCGCGGTCACAGCCTACCGCTCGGCGATGTTTTCGCCGACGTTCGGCTTCACGAGGGTCAGCTACGAGCTGGCGAAGACCCTGCTCGCGATGGGTCGGCCGGCGGACGCGATCACCGTGTTACGAGCCCCCCTCCACGGCGGCGTCGACGGCTCCGGTCTCTACCTGACCCGCACCGAGCTCCACGAGCTGGTGGCGAAAGCGTTCGACGCCGCCGGCCAGCGCGACAGCGCCGCGACCCACTACGCCGCCGTAACCCGCGCGTGGGTGAACAGCGATCCGGCGCTCCGGGCGCGATATGAGGCGGCGAGGGCGTATGGCGGGCGGAAGGGCGCGAGGGAGTAGGGGCGTCAATCCCCCACCCCCGTTTGCCCTACCCGGCCTGCCGCCCTACCGTTCCCTCCATGCCCGCTTACCAGCTCCGCACGCTCGACAAGGCCGCCCTCGAAGGACCGGACGGTCCCGTGCCTCTCGTCGATCCCAGGGGCGTTGCCATGATCGCCATGCTCGCGGTCGCCGGGCCTGCGGGAGCTTCCGAGGATGAGCTCCTGCTCCGCCTCACGCCCGATGCGACGGCTGCCGCAGGCCGCGTGGAGCTTGCACGAATCGCGGCCGACATCAACGACCGCGTCCCGCCGGGCGCCATCGTCCATCAGTCCCGTGGCTACGCGCTCATCGCTGGCTCGGTGGCGCTGGACGTCACGGTCCTGCCAAGCGATCGGGCAACGCCGGAGCCGCGCTTCCTCGCCGACCTGGGATTCGAGCCAACGCCCGAGCTCGACGAATGGATCGCGGCGGCCCGTCGGCGAGTCGCCGCGCCCGAGCCCGCGACGCCCGTTGCCGATCGCCGTCGATCTCGGGGCGCCCTGGTTGGGGGCCTCGCCGCCGTCGCCGTCGCCGGCGTCGTGGTCTTCGCTCTCGCCGGTCGACCACGCGTCGTCGACGGATTCGCGCAGGGCGACCCGCTCATTGTGGCCGACCTCATGAACACCACGGGCGACACGCTCTTCGACCGGAGCTTGGCCACCGCGGCGGCGATCGAGCTTCAGCAATCGGCCCGTCTCCGGCTCTATCCTCGTTCGCGGCTGGCCGACGTCTATCACCGGATGCAACTCGCGAAGCCCGATTCGGTATTGACCTTCGAGATCGCGCAGCAGGTCGCCGAGCGGGACAATGTCCGGTTCGTGTTAGGCCTGGAGGTGCGGAGCGCGGGGACCGGGTTCCGGATCTCGGGGCGGATCGCCGACGTTCGCCGCCACGCGGTTGTCGCCGAAGCAACCGAGGAGTCGGCCACACCGGCCGGCGTCATTCCCGCCCTCGACCGCGTCCTCACCACGGTGCGGCTCCGGCTCGGTGAGTCGGTGACCGACCTCCGGGTCCGCACCGCGCCGCTTTCCTTCGTGACGACCGCATCGCTCGAAGCGCTCCGTTCCTATTCCGACGGTGCCAACGCGTGGGCCCGGGGTGACTATCCCGTGGCCCGGGAGCTGTGGGACCGCGCGATCGATCTCGATACCGGCTTCGCGATGGCCTACGGCTCGCTCGGGAGCTGGTACTACTATCACCACGATCGCGCAGCCGGCGAGCGCTACTTCGGCGAAGCCGTCCGCCGGGCGTCGCGCCTAACGGAGCGCGAGCAGCTCCGGCTCACCGACCGATATCTCGGCTATCGCGGCAAGCTCGACTCGAGCGTGATCGTCTCCGGCGTGGTCGCGAAGAAGTATCCGAACGTGTCGACCTGGTACAACTACGGCACCGCGCTGATGGAGGCGGGCCGTTTCACCGAGGCGATTCCCGCGCTCGAGCAGGCGCTCCGCTACGACTCGGCCCACGTCAACAGTTACATCAACCTCGCGTCATCAGCGGCCGGCCGGCGCGAATACCAGCGGGCGCTCGGCTACTACGCGATCGCCGAGCGGCTCGACTCGGCGGCCCTCTTCCACCGCGACCTCAACCACGACTGGGGCGGCGCCTTCGTCCGAGTCGGACGCTGGTCGGAGGCGGAGGCCGTCTTCCGACGGATGGCGGCCAAGCCCGGGCTCACGGAGCGCGGGTTAGGACTCCGGTCGCTCGGCTACCTCGCGCTCTGGCAGGGCCACGTCCGGGAGGCGACCGGCCATTTCGCCGCGGCGGTCGAAGCGAGCCGGCAGAGCCGCGATCCGCTCGCGCAGACCCGGTATCGGCTCCTCCTCTCCAGCGCCTCTCGGCTCGGCGGCGACGCCCGATCGGCGCGCGTTCAGATCGACTCGGTCATCACGTTGGTCGCCGCCCCTTCGCTCGAACCCCGGTTCCTCGCCGACGTGGTCGATCAGGCCGTCCGCGCCGGCCGACTCGATGCGGCGGACTCGGCGCTCAGAATCCTCACGCAGCGGGTCGACACGGCGAGAAAAGCCGACGTCGTCGCGCTCAACTTCGCGCGGGGCGCGATTCTGCTGGCCCGCGGCAACGCCGACTCGTCCGTCTCGCTCCTCAAAGCCGCGGTCCGTTCGGATACATCCGCGGCCGCTCTCGCCTATCTCGCGCGAGCGTACGAGTCGCAAAACCGCCTCGACTCCGCACTCGCCACGCTCCAGCTCATGGGCCACTCCTCCCTATTCGGGAATCCCGGCCAGGAGGATTGGTGGCGAGCGCCGAGCCTGCGAGCCGGCCTGCTCCAGAAGCTCGGGCGGAAGGACGAAGCCGTCGAGCAGCTCCGGCTGTTTCTCGACCGTGCCAAGAGCGCGGATGCGGACTTGCCGGACGTTGCGGACGCGCGACGCCGGCTGGCAGGATTAGGGAGTAGGGCGTAGGGCTTGAGGTCGCATGACCGGCGGCTCGGGCGCATCCAACGGCCCTTGGCTTCAGTTCCAAGCACTAGATCTGTCGTCCGCGAGCGTACGCGCGTCGGGCCTCTCCTCGGCCAGAAGGTGAGGCGGATTCGGCGGATTCGGAGGATCAATCGCCCTACGTTCGACAGTCGAGCCGAATCGCTCGTGATCGATCGCTCCAAGCGGTGTTGTTGGTTCTTGTGGTCTTGTCCCTTCGCCGGTCGTTGGTTGTTGTCATGTTGTCTTGCCGTTTGTCCTGCGACGATCTCGTCGCCGCGCGAAGCGATCGGCCGCATCCGCCCCAGATCCGTCCAATTCTCCTCAACCTTTGGCTTCGATGGTGCCCGTTCGAGCGTGCGCTTTCGCGGACGCCAAGTGCAGCTAGAAGGGAGTGAAAGTAGGCGTGGGCCGCGCTCGAGCCGTCGGGTCACGCCTCCTAAGTTCTAAGCCCTACCCCCCAGGCCCTAACCGCCATACCGTTCCTGATGGCCCGTTTCCAGCTCCGCACGCTCGGCAAGGCCGTCCTCGAGGGACCGGACGGCCCCGTGGTCTTTGCCGATCCCAAGGCCATTGCCATGATCGCGATGCTTGCGGTCGCAGAGCCCGCGGGGGTCTCGGAGGACGAGCTACTCCTGCGGCTCACGCCCGATGCCACCGCCGGGGCCGGACGCGCCGAGCTTGCGCGGATCGCGGCCGACATCAATGACCGGCTCCATCCCGGTGCCATCGTCCACCATTCCCGCGGCTACACGCTGATTCCGGACTCGGTGGCGATGGACGTCAGCGTCCTTTCGACCGATCGCGCGACACCGGAGCCACGCTTTCTCGCCGATCTCGGATTCGAGCCGACTCCCGAGCTCGACGAATGGATCGCGGCGGTCCGCCGGAGGATCGCCGCGCCGGAGGCTCGGAAACACGCCGCTCGTCGGTCTCGCCGCGCGGTCGTCGCAGGCCTCGCGGCTATCGCCGTCATCAGCCTCGCGGTGCTGGCCTTCGTCAATCGGCCCCGTGTCGTCGCTGGATTTGCCCAGGGCGATCCGCTGATTCTGGCCGACCTCACGAACACGACGGGCGACACGCTCTTCGACCGAAGCCTCGTCACCGCGGCCGCCGTCGATCTCCAGCAGTCGGCCCACCTCCAGCTCTATCCGCGCTCGCGACTCCCCGATGTCTATCGGCGGATGCAGATCACCAAGCTGGATTCCGCGCTCACGTTCGAGCTCGCGCAGCAGGTCGCCGAGCGCGATAACGTCCGCTTCGTCCTCGGCCTCGAGGCGAGCCGCGAGGGCAACGGCTACCGGATCACCGGCCGGATCGCTGACGCGCGCCGCCGCGCGATCGTCGCCGAGGCGTCGGAGCCGTCCGAGACGAAGGCGGGCGTCATTCCCGCGCTCGACCGCGTACTCACCACCGTCCGGCGCCGCCTCGGCGAATCCGCCACCGACGTCGGTGCTCGGGCCGCTCCGCTCGCGTTCGTGACCACCGCCTCATTGGAAGCGCTGCGATCGTACTCCGACGGCGCCACCGCGTGGACTCGAGGCGAGTTCCGGATCGCCAAAGAGCTTTGGCAGCGCGCCGTAGACCTCGACACCGGGTTTGCGATGGCCTATGGCGCATTGGGCGGCTGGTACTACTACCAGCACAGCCGGGCCGACGGCGAGCGCTATTTCGCGGAGGCCGAGCGCCGCGCGTCGCGGCTCACCGAGCGGGAGCAGCTGATGCTCGCCGATCGGCACATCGCCTACCGTGGAAACGCCGACTCGAGCGTGATCGTGGCCGGTATTCTCGCCACCAAGTATCCCAATTCTTCGACGTGGTACAACTACGGCACGGCGCTGATGCAGGCGTCGCGGTACGCCGAAGCGACCAAGGCGCTGAAGCAGTCCATTCGCTACGACTCGACCCAGGTCAACGCCTATATCAACCTCGCGACATCGGCGTCCGGGGCCCGCGAGTACGAGCAGGCGCTCGCGTACTACGCCGCGGCCGGCCGGCTCGACTCGATGGCGCTCTACCGCAACAACATCAACCAGGAATGGGGCGCCAAGTTCGTTCGGCTCGGCCGGCTGGCCGAGGCCGACGCCGCGTTTCGGGGAATGATCGCCCGGCCCGGGCTCACGGAACGCGGGTTAGGTTTGCGCTCGCTCGGGTATCTGGCGCTCTGGCAGGGGCACGCCAAGGAAGCGATCGGCTATTTCGGCGCAGCGATCGAAGCCGCCCGCCAGAACCGGAGCCCCCTGTCCGAGACGCGCAACCGGCTGCTTCGTTCGAGCGCGTACCGCCTCGCCGGCAACCTCGCCGCCGCGAGGACCGAGATCGACTCGGTGATGCGCCTCATCGCGGCGCCCGCGCTGGAGCCGGGGTTCCTCGCCGAGGTGGTCGATCAATGCGTTCGCGTGGGACGGCTCCAGGAAGCGGACTCGGCGCTCGCTCTGATCGCGGTCCGGATGGACACGGCCAGCAAAGTCGACCGCGCGGCGTTCGGCTTTTCGCGCGGCGCGATCGCCCTCGCCCGTGGCCGGGCCGATTCGGCGGTCCCGCTTCTGGTCGAAGGGCTCAAAGCCACCGGAGGAGTTGCCCGGGTCGCCCATCTAGCCCGCGGCTACGAAGCGACCAACCAGCTCGACTCCGCGCTCGCGGTCGTCCGCCGGTACGATTCGCTCGGGACTTTCGGAACTGCGGGTCAGGAGGATTGGTGGCGCGCGCCGAGCGTCGAGGCCGCGCTGCTCCAGAGGCTCGGCCGCCGTGACGAGGCGGCGACGGCGCTCCGCCGGTTCCTGGACCGCGCCCAGAACGCCGACCCGGGCCTGCCGGATGTCGAGGATGCCCGCCGCCGCCTGGCGGCGGAAGGCGGCATGGCGGCAAGGCGGCAAGGCGGCAAGTGAGGCTGGCGTCGGACGGCCATCAGTTGAGCTTCCCATGCCGACTCGCCAATTGACCACCGGCCTGCCGTTCTTGTAGCTTAGTTTGCCGCCTTGCCGCCTTGCCGCCTTGCCGCCTTGCCGCCTTGCCGCCTTGCCG
>JBDTOH010000278.1:0-7517 GCA_039933355.1 Gemmatimonadota bacterium
GAAGAAGAAGGGCCGCCTCGCGGTCGGCGCCGACGCCGACATCACGGTGTTCGACCCGGCGACCGTGATCGACAAGGCTACATTCGCCGAACCGACGAATCCTTCGAGCGGAATCCCGTACGTGATCGTGAACGGGGCGTTCGTGGTGCGGGACGGACAGTTTGTGACCGGATCCGTGCCGGGGCGGCCGGTTCGGATTCGAGGGCAGTGAACGAAGGCGGCAAGGCGGCAAGGCGGCAGGTAGCTCCGGTGGTTAGGCGGGCGTCGGACGCCTTGGGTCATGCTCTCCTTTACATGGCGCGACGCGCTCTTGACAGCGGATGGCGGGGCTCGTATACGACAAGCAGTGGCCTTCCGAGCGGGGGAGCATGAAGATCGGGTTGGTGGGTTTTGCCGGGTCGGGAAAGACGACGGTCTTCAACACGTTGACCGGGCTCGCTGTGCCTGTCGGCTTTGGCGGCGAGGTGCGCCTCGGCGCGGTGAAGGTCCCCGACGAACGGATCGACACGCTCAGCAAGATCTTCTTGCCCAAGAAGACGACCTACGCGGAGATTCTCTTCTGCGATGTTCCCGGGGAGCATGGTGCGGAGAAGAAGGGGCTCTCTCGCAAGGCGTTGATGCAGATCCGGGACCAGGAAGTTCTCTGCCTCGTGCTGCGGGCCTTCCCCAATCCTGCGTTGGATACCGAGCCCGACCCCGTCGCGGACCTCGAGGCATTCCATCTCGAGTGCATTGTCGCCGATCTCGAGATCGTCGAGCGGCGACTCGATCGCGCGAAGAAGGACAAGCCCGATCCGCTCGAGGTCACCACCTTCGAGACGATGAAGGCCACCCTCGAGGACGAGCGACCGCTGCGGTCCCTCTCGGCTGCCGCGCTCAACCGCGACTACCTCAAGGGTTACGGGTTGCTGACCGATCGGCCGCTGCTGGTCACGCTCAATCGGAGCGAGCAGGAGGCTGCCGCACCGCTGGGCGAGCAACTCGCCCGGCGGCTCGAAGCTCTCAACGCGGCGGGGCTGGTGTTATCGGCCGGCGTGGAGGCGGAGATTGTCGCGATGGACAAGGCCGACCAGGCTGTCTTTCTGGAGGACCTCGGGCTCTCGGAGTCGGCGCTGGCCCGCTTCATCCGCGCGGCCTACGCCGAGCTCGACCTCATCTCGTTCTTTACCGTGGGCGAGGACGAAGTGCGGGCATGGCCGATCAAGCGCGGGACCAAAGCCCGCCAGGCATCGGGGCGGATCCACTCGGACCTCGAGCGCGGGTTTATCCGGGCCGAGGTGATCCCGTACAAGGTCTTCATGGAGTACGGTTCCGAGCACGCGGTGCGCGACATCGGTCGGCTGCAGATCGAGGGCAAGGACTACGCGGTCTCAGACGGCGACATCCTGCACGTGAGATTCAACGTTTAAGGGCCGTCGCGCCGAGCCTCATGTCGCAGCACCGACAGGGTTGCTGCCTCCGGTCTTCGCAGCGTGCAGCTTCTGCACCTCAGCCATGAGGAGCACGGGGTCCGCCGGCTTGACGACGTGGTGGTCGAAACCCGCGTCACGCGTCTGCCGGCGTGCTTCGCTCTGGCCCCAGCCGGTGAGGGCGATCAGAATGGGCTCCTTCCCCCACGTCTCTTCCCGGATGCGGCGGCAGACGTCGTAGCCGTTGAGCTCCGGAAGCCCGATATCGAGCAGAATCGCATCGGGGCGAAACTCTCTCGCGACGTCGATCGCTTCGAGTCCTCGGTAAGCTGTGCGCACCTCGTTGCCGTCGAGCGTCAGCACGATGCTCAAGCTGTCCGCGGAGTCTGCGTTGTCGTCCACGACCAGGATGCGCAGCCTCACACTGGTTGTGGGCTGAGGGGCCTTCTCCCGGGGCGGCCCGGCCGGCGCGGGCCCGAGCGCGATCGGTAGCCGGATCGTGAACTCGGTCCGGACTCCGACCTCGCTCTTGACGTCGATCGTGCCGCCGTGCATGTCGACGAGCCGCTTCACCAGCGTTAGGCCGATCCCGAGCCCCCCGTGCGACCGCTCCAGGGTTCGATCGGCCTGCACGAACATCTCGAAGATACGGGGCAGCATCTCGGCCGTGATCCCGATCCCGGTGTCCTCAACCGTTACCAGGATATCGTTTCCTTCGACCTTCCCGAGCACTCGGATCCGGCCTCCTGCCGGACTGAACTTTGCGGCGTTGTTGAGCAGGTTCGACAGCGCCTGCGCGAGCCGGAGCGGGTCGGCATCGAGAAAGATCGGGACCGGCGGCAGGGCGACGATCAGTTCATGACCGAGCTCCTCGATGAATGCGCGACAACTCTCGACGGCCATCGCCACCGTCGAGGCCAGCTCCACCCGCTCTCGTTTCAGCTCGAGCTTGTCCTGAGTGATTCGGCTGATATCGAGGAGATCGTCGACCAGCCGCTTCATCTGTCGGAGCTGCGCATCGACCATCCTGTGCGCCCGCTGTCGCTCGTGGTCCGGCAGGACCGTCGACCGCAACAGGTGAAGCGCGTTGAGGGCGGGCCCGAGCGGGTTACGGAGCTCGTGGGCCAGGAGCGCGAGGAACTCGTCCTTGCGGCTGTCCGCTTCCCGCAGCGACTGCTCGGCGTCGCGCAGGGCCAGCATCGCGCGCCGGGCTTCATCGACGTCGGTGCAGGTCCCGAACCAGCGCACGATCGTCCCCGACTCGTCGCGGATCGGCAGAGCCCGGTCCAGGTACCATCGGTACCCTTCCGACGAACGATCCTTCACGCGGTACTCGATCTCGTACGGCGCCCCGGTTTTGATGGAGCGCTCATAGGCCGCCGTGCCGCGCTCGACGTCGTCGGGATGGAGGAGTCGCGCGCCGTGAGGGCCGGCCTCGTCGCGGGAGATGCCGGTGAAGTCGTAGAAGCGCTCGTTGTAGTAGTCGATCACGCCGTCGGGTCGAGCGGCCCAAACGATCTGGGGCATCGAATCCGCCAACTCGCGAAACTGCTGCTCCCGGATGCGAAGCGCCTCCTCGCTCTGCTTGCGATCCGTGACGTCCATCGCGGCCCCGGTGACGCCGGCTATCGTCCCCGTCTCGTCCCGTACCGGCTCGACAGTGAGGTCGTAGCAACGCATCTGCCCGTCATGCGGAGCGAGCACCTCGCGGCGGATACCGACTCCAGTCGCCATCACCTCACGCTTGAGCGCGGTGAGCGGTACGGCGGCTTCGGGCGGGAGGAGTTCCGCGTCGGTGGTTCCAAGGACATCTTCCGGCGAACGGTCGTACGGTCGATGAATCCAAGTGTACCGGAGATCGCGGTCCTGGCTGAAGACCACGATCGGGGAGTGCTGGAGCGCGATCCGGAACCGGTCTTCGCTCACCCGAAGTGCGGCCTGGGTGACCTGGAGCGCTTCATAGTGACGCTGCTGGGTAAGGTCCGAGACGAGAATAGAGATCACCGCGGATCCGCCAACCGGTAGGGGAGAAAACCCGAGGTGCACCGGGACGGCGGTGCCGTCGGCGCGCACGAGCTCGAGCTCACCCTGGGCGGGGTTCTGCGTTGCGGCGGTGAGCAGGGCTTGGCATTCGGCGCGGTGCGGCTCGGCCACGACGTCGAGGAACGACCGACCTCGCATACTTTCCCGCGTTACCCCCAGCAGGCCGGCCATGTACGGGTTCGAGTAGAGGACCACCCCGCCCGAGGTCACCGTGAGCGCTCCTTCCCGCATGGTCTCGACCAGGGTCCGATACGGGCGGTCGGCGGTTTCGAGGGCGCGGACGCGCTTCCCGACCGGCTCCTCGATCAGGAACGCGTCGACGATGCCGGTCCGAATCGCGTCGATGGTGTCCTGAGCCTCGCTGAGACGCCGCCGCAGCTCGGCAAGCTCATCCTCGGATTCGGTCGCTCGCGTCTCGGTCATGATGTCGGTTCATCGTTGATTCGTCGGTCGACCTGCTCGGTGCCTAACGGCACGTCTTCGGGCCTGTTTGCGATCGGGCTCCGCCGTTCCTGAACCGCCGGTCACGGAACGAAGCGCCTCAAGCGCTCCGCGGCACCAGGCTCAGCCCGACCAGCGCCTTCTCGGTATTCGACAAATCGCCGACGATCCGGCGAATCGGCACCGGCAGGCTTCGCACGAGCGTGGGGATCGCGACGATCTGATCGGACTTCGCCAGCTCCGGGTGCTCCATCAGGTCGACGATCTCGATCAGGTACCTCCCCTCGAGGTACTCCTCACAGATGCGCCGGAGGTTCCGAAGTGCCGCGAGCGATCTCGGAGTCTGTCCCGCTACATAGAGGCGAAGCTCAATCACGGCACGGTCGGAATCCGGCTCACGATCCGGGAGGTCCGGTCCGGTCACCGGGGCAACCTCCCGCTGGGGCAGGTCCACGTCCCCCGGTGCGCCCCGCTCTCGCGCAGGTAGATCCGGCACCTGGGGGCCGCCATCCTCCCGGTTCGGGAGATCGCGGACTTTGACGGGGTCGGTCATGGCGCCACGTTCTGGATGGGGCCGTTGGAGCGGCGTCGTTCCATGTTGGTTTGGTCGAGCTCGATCTGCTGTTCCCGCTGCTCAGCTTCCGAGATCAGACGTCGGATCTCGTCTTCCTCAGCTTCATGCTTGAGCCGGAGCGACGTGATCTCGGTGTCGAGAGCCTTCCGCCTTCGTTCGAGATCTCGCTGCTTGCGCTCGACCTCGTCCTGGCGGAGAGTCTTGGCGGCGAGCTCTTTGGCCTGCTGCGCCAGCCGGGCGGAACCGGTCAGCACGCCTTCGGGTCCGACGTAGGGATCCTTGAGCTGAACGCCTGCGGGCGTAAGGGCGAACTCTCGGATCTGGTCCGATTGAGCAATTCCCCTCGCCTTGATGATGTAGAGCGTCCGATTCCGCTCGCCGCTCAGCTCGGAGTTGCGGAGCAGGATCCAGGTATCCACGAGCGATGAGATGCCGACTTCGGATTGCTCACCCGTGCCGCCCGATTGCGTGAGGCTCGCGAATACGGCGGTGATATTGCGCCACTTCAGGAAATCGATCAGGCGCACCAGCATCGCTTCGGCCTCGGTCACGCTTCCCGCATTGAGAAAGTTGGTGATCGGGTCGACGATCACGAGCGCGGGCTCGAAATCGCGGACTTCGCGGTACATCGTCGTCAGGTGCATCTCCAACCCGTGCAGAGTTGGCCGGCTCGCGTGGATGCGCAGCAATCCCTTCGTGCGCCAGGATTCGAGATCGAGCCCGACCGATCGCATGTTTCGGATCAGCTGGGCCGGCGATTCCTCGAACGCAAACAGCAAGCACCGCTCTCCGCGGCGGCACGCAGCGTCGGCAAAGTGGGCCGCCACGGTACTCTTGCCGCTTCCTGCGGTGCCGGACACCAGCACGCTGCTGCCTCGATACACCCCGCGCCCGTCGAACATGCGGTCGAGATCCGGAATCCCGGTGGAGACGCGCTCGGCGCTCACGTGGTGGTCGAGATTCAGCGAGGTGATCGGGAGCACCGTGACACCTTGTTCGTCGATCAGGAACGGGTACTCGTTCGTGCCGTGGGTGGTGCCGCGGTACTTGACGATTCGCAACCGGCGGGTCGAGAGTTGGTTGCTGATCCGGTTGTCGAGCAGGATCACGCAGTCGGACACGTATTCTTCGAGGCCCTGCCGGGTGAGCGCGTTGTCGCCCCGCTCGCCGGTGATGATCGCGGTGACCCCTTTGTCCTTGAGCCAGCGGAACAGCCGCCGCAGCTCGGACCGAAGAATCGCGGCGTTGGAGAGACCTCCGAACAGGGTCTCGATCGTATCGAGAACGACCCGCCGGGCACCGATGCTGTCGATGGCGTAGTTGAGCCGGACGAACAGCCCCTCGAGGTCGTACTCGCCGGTTTCTTCAATCTCATCTCGCTCAACGTGCACGTAATCAACAGCGAGCAGATTGCGCTCGATCAGGTCATCGAGGTCGAATCCAAGCGACCGGACATTCTGCGTGAGCTCCTCGGCGCTTTCCTCGAACGCCATAAAGACGCCGGGCTCGCCGTGCTCGATCGCGCCTCGAACCAGGAACTCCATTGCCAGGATCGTCTTGCCGCAGCCCGCGCTGCCGCATACGAGCGTGGGGCGGCCTTTGGGCAGCCCGCCATTGGTGATCTCATCTAGGCCGTGAATCCCCGTCGCACATTTGGGCAACGGGGTCGGTGTCGACGCTCCGGGGTGAACCGTCTCTGCCATGTTGGCTAGGTGCTCCGCTTCGCACGATTCGAACATCAAGAGGCCAGCCCGAACCTCCCCACGCAGCCTCGTGGGTTGGGCGACCTCCGTGGAAACATAGGGCTGCGAATGGGGGTTAGATAGCGGTCGAGCCGCCGCGAGCCAGGTAGTGGTACGCAGAATCTCATAATACGGGACGGAGTGGCCCCACGTCGCACGACCGCCCGATTCGGGGATTCCATCGACTACCGGAAGGCCGATGCGTTGGCGTTCCCGCGTCCAAGAGCTGGATTTGGTCTCGGGGGATCGTCCGGCGGTATGCTGGCCCTATGTGAGCTGCTTCCAATACCGAAGCAGCTCGGGCTCATAGCCGAGCCGGTCGTAGACTGCGCGCGCCGCTTCGTTTCGTGCGAAGACGTTAAGCGTCATCTGGGTATAACCCAGACTCCGCGCCCACTGCTCAGCTCCGTCCATTAGCGCCCGCCCAATCCCCCTCCGCTCCATCCCCGGCACCACGGCTAGCACCTCGATATACCCCTGTGGCTGGCCCGTGAAGTAGTCGGTCCTGGTCGTTGCGAAGATGAACCCGGCGCGCTGCCCAGGCTCGGGCTCCGCCACGAGGACGAGCGAGTCAGGACTCGGCCGGCGGAGGGCATCGAGCAGAATGGGGTGATCGGCGGCCGCAACCTCAGCCGCGGTTCGCCACGGCGGCAGCGGGAACGCCGCGAGCCGCTCGGTGAGCGCAATCAGAAACTGCTCGTCGGAAGGAAGCGGCGGGCGGAGCACTGGGTTCGAAGATTCCGTTGAGGGGGCGCCGGAAGAGTGCTGGGACACCTCGGGATCGCGGCGGCAATATGCACCGTTGGATCGGTGAAGTCGACCCGGAATTGCTCAACGATCTGAGCCGGCGCGATCCGGCTCGAGCGATAGCCCGTACTACCGCAGCGCGTCTCCGAAGCGCTGCGCCGTGGCTAACCATGCTCTCTCCGGCCCTGCATGACGTTCTTGAACTTCAGCTTGGCGAGCGGACAGCTCCATCAAGGGACGGATCCACTCCGGTGCCAGGTTCACACCCGCGGGCCGAGGCCGGGTCAGCACCTCGCTGACATACCGGTACACTTCAGCCGCTTCGACGAGCGTGCGGTCGCACCACCGGGCGAGGTCAGCCAGCTCAGACGGAAACACGCAGGACCTCCTTCGCTGAGAGACGCCCGGCAACGGCGGTAGGTCGGGGCTCGGGGAGCGGCGATGTCACGATCATGCGGATGGCTCCTTCTCCGTGTGGCGACCCGATCGGGTCGGCAGCAAGCCGCGGGGCCAATTTCGAGCCTTGGCGCCAAGGCAGTGACGGTGTCCGCGCTGATGCTT
>JBDTOH010000279.1:0-7512 GCA_039933355.1 Gemmatimonadota bacterium
CCTGTTCGACGAGATCGAGAAGGCGCATCCCGACGTCTTCAACATCCTGCTCCAGGTGCTCGACGAAGGCCGCCTAACGGACGGCCAGGGCCGGGTGGTGGATTTCAGGAACACGGTGCTGATCCTCACGTCGAACATCGGGAGCCAGCACATCGTCGAAGCCGGCGAGGTGACCGACGCGGGCGGGTGGCAGATAGTCGAGGGCCAGGTCCTCAACGAGCTCCGCCGTCACTTCCGGCCGGAGTTCTTGAACCGGGTGGACGACATCGTCGTGTTCCGGCCGCTCTCGCGCGAGCAGATCGCCGATATCGTCGGGCTCCAGCTCGTGCATCTCGAGAAGCTGCTCGCGGCCCGGGAGCTCAAGCTCGAGGCGACGCCGGCGGCGCGGGCGTTTCTGGCGGAGAAGGGGTACGATCCGATCTACGGCGCCCGCCCGCTCAAGCGAGTGATTCAGCGGCTGCTCCAGAACCCGATCGCGCTCACGCTGCTCGAGGGAGGATACGCTCCCGGCGATACGGTCCTCGTCGATCGGCAGGGCGATGGGCTCGGGTTCACCCGGGTCGAGTCCGGGGCCGCGGCGGCCGTTGCCTAACGGACCGCTCCCGCGGCCGGACGAGCTCCTGGCGATGCGGTGGGCGCTGACCCTGGCCCACCGCGCCGCAGAGGCCGGTGAGGTGCCGGTCGGCGCGGTCGTCGTGCAGGCCGGGGCGATCGTCGGGGAAGGGCACAATGAGACGGTGGCGCGGAACGATCCGACCGCGCACGCCGAATTCCTCGCGGTCCATCGGGCGCTCACCCATCTCGCCACCGACCGGCTGCCGGAAGCCACGCTGTATGTCACGCTCGAACCCTGCGCCCAGTGCGCGGGGGCGATCGTCCTCGCGAAAGTGGGCCGGGTGGTGTTTGGAGCGTACGACGAAAAGGCGGGAATGGCCGGCTCGGTCGGCGACCTCCTCCGGCACCCCAAGCTCAACCACCGCGCGGAGGTGATCGGGGGTGTGATGGCCGACGAGTGCGCCCGGGTGCTTCAGAGCTTCTTTGCGGCCCGACGTTAGGCGGTCCGGTTACCGGCTCGGCGGCGCGAACGCGATCCCGTCGGGCGAGGCGCCGACGGGGGTGTAGCCGGCAATGGCGCCGCTCGTGAGGTCGATGGCCGCGACCTGGTTACGCCCCTGCAGGGTGACATAGGCCCACTTGCCGTCGTGCGAGACGGTGATGCCTTCCGGGCACGGGGACCCCGCGAACTCCGCGGTCGCCAGCACCTGCTCGGCCGGGATCTGCACGAGGTGGATCAGCTTGCGAGTGTCGGCGTCAATCACCCGGACCTGCGCCTTGATCGGGTCGCTGATCACGGCAACCTTGCCGGTCGAAGTGATCGCGAGCCGGTACGGCATTCCGAATCCGGTCAGCGTATCGACCGGCTGGCCTTTGTCGGCGTCGATCACCACCACGATGCTGTCGCCGTTGCTTCCGACCCAAACCCGCTTGCCGTCGGGAGTCACGGCGATCCCCTCGACCTGACGAGCCACCGGTATCACCGCCATGGTCTGGCGAGTTCGGGGATTGATCCCGGTGATGCTGCCGTCGCTGATGTTGGTGGTGAAGAGGCGGTCGCCCGCCTTGGCGAGGGCGAGCATGTGAGAGACCGGGCGCTCGGTGGGGACCGTCGCCACGACCTGACCGGATCCAAACTTCACCAGCAACACGACCTTGTTGGCTTCGGATGTGACCACCAGCATGGAGTCGCCCGGATAGAACGCGATGCCGTGGGGCCGCTGATACGCGCCGAGGTCGATCGTTCTCGAGACCGTCGCACTACGGAGATCGATGACGGTGAGCGTGCTGCCGGGCTTGCCCCGGACGCCGTAGTTGGTGACCACCGCCCAGCGCCCGTCGCTCGAGGCTGCCACTTCGTGGGGCCCAACGCCGGTCGGCAGCGTCGCGCGGACTTTGCCGGACTTGAGGTCGATCACGGTGGCGGTATTGTCGCCCATGTTGGTGACCACCAGCGTGCCGGCTTGCCCACCGGTTTGCGCGCCCGCTGAGCGGGCTGGGAGCGTCGCCGTCGCAATCAAGGCAAGCGCGAAGAGGGTGCGATTGCTGTGGATCACAGGTCACTCGAGGCAATGGTGGACCGGAACATAACGGGGAACGTCGCCGAGTCTCACGACGGCTGGGGCCACGGGACGAACGAGCCCGGCGCTCGGGCCGCCGACACTTGCACAACCCCATGCCGCCTGTGATCTTACGTCCGCGTGAGGACGGGTGTCCGAGTGGCTGAAGGAGCCGGTCTCGAAAACCGGTGTGCCCGTAAGGGTACCGTGGGTTCGAATCCCACCCTGTCCGTTTTGATTCGACGCGACTGATGTCATCCCTCACCTTGGCGGGGGTGACAGCCCGCCCCCAACTCCACCGCTTGCCACAACCGACCTATGGCGCTCTCATCTAAGGGAGAGCGGGAGCGGGGGTATGCCGTTTCATCCCAGCCACCGCTCGCGGGAGCCCGGGCGGTGACCCACCGTGCTGGATTCCGCCGGGCACGCCTAACGACAGAGGTCCCATGCGATCCGCCCTCGTCACCGCTCTCCTCATCGCCGGCGTCACGGCCGGCGCCTTGGCGCAGGACTCGAGCCCGCCCAAGATCACCATCGCGATCAAGAAACAACCTAACGTCATCACGCTGGACGAGATCCGGGCGATTCGCAATCAGATCCACTCGGCCCGCGACATCGTCGACCAGCTCCGGCCCCAATTTCTCAGGAACCGGGTGCGAAGCGCCCAGGGCGCCTCCGACTGGACCAGCGGTCCCAGGGTCCTGGTGGACGACGTGCCCTACGGCGACATCGAATCCCTTCGCACCATCGATCCCGGCGCGGTTCACGAGATTCGCTACGTGAGCGGGCCGGAGGCGGCCTCTCGATACGGGGCGGATTTCAACGGCGGAGTGATCCTCGTCCTGACCCGCTAACCCGCCCACTCGTTGGGTCCGGAGAGCCGCCCATGAAGGTGATCAATGCCGGGAACGCCGAGCCCTACGACTGGGGCGGCGGGTCGCAGGGATGGCGGCTCCTGAACGGCGCGGACCTGAGCGTCGTCCAGGAGCGGATCCCGCCCGGGCTCGGTGAGATCAACCACTATCACCGCAAGGCACGGCAGCTGTTCTACGTGCTCGGTGGAGTCCTCGCGATCGAAACGGATCGGGGATCCCTTCGCCTCACGCCGGGAGACGCGGTCGAAGTGCCTCCCTGTCTCGCCCATCGGGTCTCGAATCCTGGTGACAAGGATGTGCTGTTCCTCGTCGTTTCCGCGCCGTCCACGCACGGCGACCGGGTCAACGTCGATGCCGGGGAGCCGTTTACTATCGGCTGATGGTGAGCGCTCTCCGCAAGCCGACTAGATTGGTTCGATGCGGCTCCTCGCCCTGCTCGTCCAGATCCCGGGTCCTCGAGACTGCCTCCTGACCGGCGGCTGCCCCTCCGACGTGCCCCGGCCGCCCGGCCCGGCATCCGGCTGGATGTGGGTCGCGATCGGGCTCGTGGTGATCGGCCTGGTCGGGTTTGCACGGGAATGGAGACGGCCGCGCGAGGTGCCCGCACCGAAGTCGAGCTTTGGGGCGTGAGCCGTGGACGGCCTAACGGCTCGTGCGGCAGGGCTGTCATCCCGAAGGAGCAAGACCGACTGGGGGATCTGG
The DNA here is from genome assembly GCA_039933355.1 of Gemmatimonadota bacterium. GTDB lineage: Bacteria > Gemmatimonadota > Gemmatimonadetes > Gemmatimonadales > GWC2-71-9 > SHZU01. Next base: position 3,692 of record JBDTOH010000279.1, read on the forward strand.
TCGCGGAGTCCGGACTCCGCAGGCTAGATCCCCCCGTTCGGGATGACATCGCGGTTAGGCCGTCGTCCCGCTTCGCTCGGGATCGCATCTCAAACGGGACGACCTGTCAGACCAGATCGAGCATCCCACTCGAGCGACCTACGTCGCCGGGCCGGCTACGGGCTCGCTTTCAGGTTCTTCCGGAGCGCTGCCAGGTCGAGGAGAGGGGTCCCTCCCTCCGTCGGCACCAGAATCACCAGGTTGTTCGACGTCTTCATGTCGTGCAGCACCTCGAGATACTGCTTCATGAGCGCCTCGGGTGTGAGGGTCTGGTTGAGGAGGCGCTGCTGATCCGATTGCAGGCGCGCGACTTCCACCCGGTGCTTCTCCGTCTCGATCTGCTGCTCCTGGGCGATCTTTCCATTGATCGCCGCCACCACCTGCTCGGGCGGCTGAAGGTTCCGGAGGTAGAACGCCGTGATCGACGCCACCCGGAAAGGCTCTCCCCCGGCGCGCGGGCGGGTAACCAGTGCGCTGTCCACGTCCGCCCGCATCACGTCGGCGATCTTGGCGCGCTCGCCGAGTTGGTTGATTGAGAACTGCGCCATGCCGTCGCGGACACCGTTGCGGATCGCGTCGAGCACGACGGCTTCGATCTGGGCTTGGTCGCCCATCTCCATATACAGGCGCGGCGCCTGCGTCGGCTCGATTTTCCACCGCACCGCGACATCGACCGACATTCCCATCTGCTCGCTCGACAGCGCCGCCATTGTCTCGGCGTCGGCCTTGGGCTGGGGGAACTGCTCTTCACGGGTCGAATAGCGCTCGACTTCGGACCACGGCGGTACGAATCGGACACCGGGCAATAGCGGTGTCTCGGAGACTTTGCCGAACGCGTGCTGCACGCCGACCGTGCCCGCGTCGATCACCTTGACGGCGGAATTGGCCAGCAAGAGAACGGCGATCAGGGCGACAACATAGCTCACCAGATTGACTACCATCGGGCCGCCTTTACCGCCCGACGACTTGAGGCTCGCGCCCGCCGTGCGAACGATGACCGCGACGACGAGCAGCACGAAACCGAGTACCATGGTGCCCATGGGTTCCTTTGGGTGGGGGCGACGGAATATACTTCCGGCCTGCATCTTGCGTTTGTTGACAATTCCAGCGGTCGTAGGTTCTAATATGCCCCGCGCTCCCGGTCCCCGTTCCTACGCAAGCGGCGCGCAGTGCTCGAGCTCACGGTCCTTTAGCGTCGGAGTGTCATGTCGTCGCTGGTCATAGTCGAATCGCCCACGAAAGCACGCACGATCCGGGAGTTCTTGCCCAGCGGATACCGGGTCGCGGCGTCCATGGGCCATATCCGCGACCTCCCGGACAAGGCATCCGACATTCCGGCGAAGTTCAAGGCGCTCGAGTGGAGCCGGCTCGGCGTTAACGTCGAGCGGGATTTCGAGCCCCTCTACGTGGTTCCCTCCGATAAACGGAAGATCGTCGCCGAGCTCAAGGAGGCCCTCAAGGGAGCCGACGAGCTGATCCTCGCGACGGACGAAGACCGCGAAGGCGAGAGCATCTCCTGGCATCTCCTCCAAGTCCTCAGCCCGAAGACGCCGGTCAAGCGGATGGTATTTCACGAGATCACCCGTGAGGCGATCCGCGAAGCGCTCGACAACACGCGCGATCTCGACGACAAGCTGGTCCGAGCCCAGGAAACCCGCCGCATCCTCGACCGGCTGTACGGCTACACGCTCTCACCGCTTCTTTGGAAGAAGATCGCGTACGGCCTTTCGGCGGGGCGGGTCCAGTCGGTGGCCGTCCGTCTCCTGGTCCTCCGTGAGCGCGAGCGCCGGGCGTTCCGGGCTGCGGTCTACTGGGACCTCAAGGCGTTGCTCGAGCACGACACGCAGGAGTTCGAATCCCAGCTCGTTGCCGTCGGCGGAAAGCGGGTCGCGACCGGGAAAGACTTCGACGAGAAGACCGGCAAGCTGCTGGCGGGACGCGACGTGTTGTTGTTAGGCCAGAGCCAGGCCCAAGCGCTGGTGGACCGGCTCAAGAAAACCCGCTGGGTCGTCTCGAGCTCCGAGGAAAAGCCGATGACTCGGCGGCCCTCGCCTCCGTTCACGACGTCCACGCTCCAGCAGGAAGCCAACCGAAAGCTGCGCTTGAGCGCGCGCGAGGCGATGCGGGTGGCGCAGGGACTGTACGAGCAGGGTTACATCACCTACATGCGAACCGACTCGGTCCACCTCTCGAAGCAAGCGCTGGTCGCGAGCCGGGAATGCGTCGAGCGGCTTTATGGAAAAGAGTACCTTCCGCCCGGCCCCCGCACCTACGTCAGCTCAGGCTCGGCGCAGGAAGCGCACGAAGCGATCCGGCCGGCCGGCTCGCACTTCCGCACGCCGGAAGAGACCGGCCTCGACGGCCGAGAGCTCGCGATCTACGACCTGATCTGGAAGCGGACCGTCGCCTCGCAGATGCCGGATGCCCGGCTCACCAGCATGATCGTGACGATCGACGCCGACGACGCGACCTTCCGGTCCACCGGCAAACGGATCGACTTCGCGGGCTTTCTCCGCGCTTACGTTGAAGGCTCCGACGATCCGGAGCAGGCGCTCGAGGATCAGGAGGTCGTGCTGCCGCACCTCGAGGTCGGCGACGTACCGACCGCAAAACAGCTCGAAGCGCTCTCCCACGAAACCCAGCCGCCGGCGCGGTTTACGGAAGCAAGTTTGGTGAAGGAGCTCGAGGCGGACGGGGTCGGGCGGCCGAGCACGTATGCGACCATCATCGGGACGATCATCGAGCGGGGGTACGTTCAGAAACAGGGCCAGGCGCTGGTCCCCACGCTCACCGCGTTCGGCGTTACCCACCTGCTCGAAGAACACTTCCCCAAGCTGGTCGATACGCGGTTCACCGCGAGCATGGAGAAGACGCTCGACGACATCTCGGAGGGGCACGCGGAGTGGCTGCCGTATCTGCAGGCGTTTTATCTCGGGAAGGCCGGCCTCCAGCAGCAGGTGGCGACCCACGAGAAGCGGATTAACCCGGTCGAGGCCCGCACGATCGTACTGCAGGGCCTGGACGGCGCGGCGATCCGGTTAGGCCGGTTCGGGCCGTATGTCGAGGTGGAGCGCGGCGGCGAGGTCTTCAAGGCCTCACTCCCGAAGGAAACGCCACCGGCGGACCTCTCGATGGAGAAGATCGACGAGATCCTTCGCGTCAAGGCGGAAGGCCCCGAGATCCTGGGAAACCACCCCGAGACCGGCGAGCCGATCCTGATGCTCACCGGCCAGTACGGCCCCTACGTCCAGCTCGGCGTGGTGAGCGACGCCAACCCGCGTCCCAAACGCGGCTCGCTGCCGAAGGGCGTCGCGCCCGATCAGATGACGGTGGAGATCGCCGTGGGCCTGCTGGCCTTGCCGAGACTGTTAGGCGACCACCCGGAGCTGGGCGGGAAGGTGCTGGCGGGGCAGGGAAGGTTCGGGCCGTACATCCTGCACGATCGCGGCAAGGACGGCAAGGACTATCGCTCGATCAAGGGCGAGGACCAGGTCCTCACGATCCCGCTAACCCGCGCGCTCGAGATGCTGGCCCAGCCCAAGGTGGGCCGCGGCCGGCGCGGCGCCGCGCAGCCGGTGCGTGAGGTAGGTCTCCATCCCGCGGACAATCAGCCGATTGGGCTGTACGTCGGGCAGTACGGGCCATACGTCAAGCATGGGAAGACCAGTGCGTCGGTGCCCAAAGGCATAGCGCCGGAGACGGTGACGCTGGACCAAGCGATCGAGTGGATTGTCGCCAAGGGTGGGAAAGCGCCGAAGGCGGCGAAAGCGCCGAAGGCTGCC
>JBDTOH010000280.1:0-7511 GCA_039933355.1 Gemmatimonadota bacterium
TATTCCACTTTGTCCGCACCCTACGCGGTGATGCACAGGCTGGCCGATGACTTAAGCTGGCTCGACGACGACCTCGCCGCACTCCGCACCTTCGATGTCCTCCGCGCCGTGGATATGATTAACGAGTGGCCCGATTTTTCAAACACCGGCACCCGCATTTACGCCCATGGCAGACAGGGCGTTTATGGAGAATTCGCCGCCGCGCTCGATCGGAGAATCAAAAACATCGAAGTCGAAAAAGGCATCGGTTCGTTCGCAAAGCTCGTTCGCTCCCGCATTTACGATGCCATCGAAATCAAATCCGTGATCCTTCACGGCATGCTGCGCCACTTCGATCCGCAACGCTCTTCTTAGCCCGTGCGCCTAACGACCAAAGCTGATCGACAATCCGCCACTCAACAAGAGATCGTTGGTGAGCTTTGCGCCTCGCCCGAAGTCGGCGTGGTAGATGAAGTCTTCGATATCCCCGCGGAGCGCCACGTTCTCGCCGAACGGCAGCCGGAGCCCGATTCCGCCGATCCCGCCAAACTTGGTCTCGCTCTGGTTCGGATCGATCACGGTCTTCGCGATGTGAAGCCCGCTCACTCCGCCGCCGATCACGAACGAGTACTTCCGCTTCGGCGTCAGGTTGAGCATCAGCTTTCCGGCCCCGAACCCGACATTCGTGCTGCGGGGCAACCGGCCCGCGTTCGTCGTGCGGGTGATCCGCGCCCTCGAGAAGCCACCGAGCGCCTCAATGCCGAACGACTTCGACGCCCAGACCGTGAGCCGGCCCCCATAGGCGAAGTCCCCGCGCCGGTGTGCATCGCGGTCCAACAGCTCAATGCCCTTCGTGTCGATCGGCGCGTACAAGCCGACGAACCCTGTCAGTTGAACCTGCGCTTGGAGAGGGCGGCCACAAACCAGCGCCGCGCCCAACAACCCTCCGAGGACCATGCCTCGCTCGAGCATGCCGATATCCCCCAATTTGGAATAGTGGTTTCGTAGAAGTGCCGAATAATAGACGTATCTGTCCGATGAACCAGCAAGCCCCGCGCCACCCAACCCGTCCAGTGAAGCCTAACCACGCCCGACGTGATTCGCCCTCTCCTTCCCTTCTCCTCACCCTCTTGGCGCCAAACTATTGACAAAGCCTCTTCCATTTCGTATCGTGTGCGCCCCTCGGGGAAAAGACTTGGTGTTCCCGATCACATTTGGAGATGATCGCAACGTGAGTCAATTCGCACTGGCGTCTTCCAACGTCCTCACCGCCACTCGGCGCAACAGCGTCGGCCGGAATATTAGGCCAAGCATTGCACGGAGCTCGTGGCTGGCCGTCGATTTCGCCGACCCCGCGCAGGGATATGCAGGCTGGAGGCGGAGGAGCACGTAGCGCTCAGTGAGCGCTCGTCAGCGGCAGATCATTGTCGCCCCACCCGCTTCCAAAGCCGGTGGGGCGATTGGCTTTTTGCCCCACTGGAAACCGCGACCAATCGGTCGCAACACTTGGAGAAAGGAGGCGAGACATGCAACCGACCGTCTACATCCCGTCCCGCCTCCTGCACCTGATGGCCCCTCCGGCCGTTCGGACCGCAGGAGCGACGGATTCCAGGCCACAGCCGAGGGGGACGAGCGGAGAGAGCGGAGCTCCGCTGCCCACTCCGGCGAAGGGGATGGCCGGCGTGTTGGTCAACGACAAGGCGTAAGCTGCGAGGGTCGCGATGCAGATCTTTGGGCAGCACGACGATAACACGCTCGCACAGCTAGCTCAGGTCGCTGTGCAAGCGAGGAAGGTCGCCTTGATGGCCGATGGGCACGTCGGCTACGTGATGCCGATCGGTGGCGTTGCGGCCTATGAGAATCAGGTGTCGGTCGTGGGGGTCGGCTTCGACATCGCCTGCGGCAACGCTGCGATCGGCACCGATCTCACGCTCGGCGCTCTGGCCGGCAATCCAAAGCGACACGGCCGCGAGCTGGTCGCGCTCGCGGACGAGATCGCGGCGAAGGTGAGCTTCGGGGTCGGCAGGTCCAACCATGCCGGCGATGCACCCGTCGATCATTCGCTCTTCGAGGATTCAGCTTGGACGGCGCTCCCGCCTAAGATCCGGATCAGCCTGCGCGACAAAGCGCGCTCCCAGCTCGGCACAGTCGGCAGCGGAAACCATTACGTAGACGTGTTCGCCGACGAGACCGACCGGTTGTGGGTCGGAGTGCACTTCGGAAGCCGGGGGTTCGGGCACTCGGTCGCAGCCGGCTTTCTTGCGTTAGGCCAGGGGCGCCAGTGGGGCGACCGGGTTCCGGAGCGCGAGCTGCTCCTCGATCTCAATCAGCCGATCGGTCAGGACTACTGGGCTCTCATGGAGCTGGCCGGCCGATACGCCTATGCCGGACGCGAGTGGGTGGCGCGCAAAGTGGTGGCGCTCCTGGGCGCCACGGAAGTCGAGCTCGTGCACAACCACCACAATTTCGCGTGGAAAGAGGAGCACGACGGCGAATCTCTGGTGGTGGTGCGGAAGGGCGCTACGCCCGCCTTCCCGGGACAAATGGGATTCGTCGGTGGCTCCATGGGAGACGATGCCGTCATCATCCGCGGGGCTGCGGCCGGAGACCCCGGCGTCGACTCGCTCCAACGCTCCGCACTCTACTCGACGGTACACGGCGCAGGGCGAGTCATGTCACGCACCGCCGCCGCCGGAAAGCGGACCCGAAGCGGCAAGGTCACCGTACCAGGCCGAGTGATTCCGGAAATGATGGAGCGCTGGATCCGGGAGAAGAACGTGATCCTGCGAGGCGGCGGCCTCGACGAAAGTCCGCACGTCTATCGCCGCCTCCCGGACGTCCTTGCGGCGCAGGCGGAGACGATCGAGACGGTGCACACGCTCCGGCCGCTGATCGTGGTGATGGCGGGGGCGGAGGAGTTGGATCCGTATAAGGACTAGGAGACCGGGAACGGGGACCGGGACGACGAGATAGGATCGGACGGAGCGGCAACTCCCGTTTCCTCATTCCCTAAGCCCTAACCCCACCCTAACGCTCTACCTCCCGAACTGCCGCCACCACCGCCTGATACACTGGGAACTCCCGATTGATATCGTCGAACGCGGCGAATACCACCAGCAGTTGGTTGGTGAAGTCGATCATCGGAATGAAGCCGCCGGCGCCTGGGCTGCTCATCACGGTCGCGAGCCCGTCGGGTCCCTCGGCTTCGCGCCAGGCTCCGAGCCCGTATGACATCTGGCCTCTTGGCGAAACGATGATCGGAAGGCTCTCGCTCTGATTTCGCCGCATCGCCTCGACGCTCGCGGGCGAGAGGACCACATGGCCTGCGGTGACGCCACCATCGAGCAGCATCTGGAGAAACTTCCCGTAGTCGCGCACGCTTGCGCGGACTTCACCTTCCGACAGGACCGGATTCTTGGTCGAGCCATAGGTGGCTGCCGCGCTCATGCCGAGCGGACCGGCGATCCGATCGCGAAACAGATCGGCCCAGACCTTCCCCGAGGCCCGTTCCGCGACGGCACCTGCCACGGTGAAGGCCGCCCCGCCGTACGCGAATCCCGCACCGGGTGGCGCATCCAGGGTCTGACTCAAGATCGTCTCGGCGCACTGCCGGAGCGTTAGGTTCCGGTCGAACATGCAGGGTTGGTACGCGGGAAGCCCGGAGGTATGAGACAAGAGCTGCCTGATGCGGATCGTCCGGGCGTCCGCGGCCGCATTCGGGAAGAACCGGCCCACGCTGTCGGTGAGCGCGAGACCATTAGCCTCGATCGCGGCGAGAATCGCCGTGGCGCTGACCCACTTCGCAGCCGAGACCAGCGGAACGGCGGTGCTCGCGGTGATTTCGCCGGCGTAGAGCTCGCACCGAGTCTCGCCCTTCGAGCGGACCAGGAGCCCCGCTCCTGTGAGGCCGAGCGCGCGGATCCGGCTTTCCCAAACATCGCGAACCTGCTGGTAGGCCGGCTGGCAGCTTCCGGAGAACTCGATCGCGGGGACGCTCGGAGAGGTCGGCGCACAACCGAGTGCCGCAGTCATCTCCAAGAGGTAAAGTGATCGGCACGGCATCGAAGGGCCTGAGCGGGGGATGTATTCCCTACGACCGGCCCGGCCGGGCCGTTTCGGCTCTAGCCTCGCCGGACCAAGATCACCCCGACAATGAGAAGGGCCACTCCGGCCAGGCGGGCCGGCGTTGCCGGGGCCTGCGGGAAGCCCAGCGCGCCATAGGGATCGACGATCAAGGCGGCGGTCAGCTGCCCAGCGATCAAAAGACTCACCAGCACCGCCGCGCCGAGCTTTGGCGCCAGCACGACCGATCCACCGACATAGATGGCTCCTATGATTCCTCCGACGTACAGCCACCAAGGTGTGCGCGCGAACGCCTCCGCCGGAGGACGGCCGACGCCCGTTACGAGGGCGAAGGCAAGAACGGCGACGAGTCCAACCGCGAAGCTCGCAACGGTAGCATGGACGGGGTGGCCGAGCGTCGTTCGAAGCGACGCGTTTATCCCGGCCTGGATGGTGAGTCCGGCACCGAGAAGGAATGCAACCAGCGCGAGGACGATGAGCATGGAAGTCACGGGTGGATGATCGTGATGCAGAGCGGGGAGCCGGAACGTGACCCGTTCAGGGCCTGATTGCAACCCGGCTGCACCTGCGACACCCAACGATTCGTAGGACTCGAACAACCATCGTCATCGGAGCAACCATGGTCATCGCGCTGCTCGCCTTGCTGGCTCGTGTTGGCGGCATGGAGACGCCGCCCGACAGCGGCCTCATCATCGTCGTCAACAAAGGTGCCAGCTCGGTCTCCTTGATCGATCGCCGATCGGGAGCGGGATTGGCCACCCCTTCCAACCGGCGCTAACCCGCACGAGGTCGCGGCATCACCGACCGGTCGCTGGGCCGTCGTCACGGACGATGGGGCGCAGACACCCGGCACCACTCTCACTGTGATCGACCACGCGACCCGTCAGGTGGCCCGCACCATCGATCTCAGCCCGCGGGTACGTCCGCACGGCGCGCAGTTCCTTCCGGACGATCACACGGTCGGGGTGACGTCGGAGCGGTCGGTCGATACCGAGCGCTGGGCCGTGATCGACGGTCGACTTGGGCGGGCGGGCCTATCGAATCGGCGTGACACCCGACGGGAAGCGCACGTTGTTCACGATGCCCGAACGGAGGCTGATCCTGGCGTACGATACGGAGACTCGCCGGCCGTTGGGCCGGATCGACGTGGCCGGAACGCCGCTCGGACTAGCATTCGCGCCCGATTCGCGGCTGGCCTATGTCACTCTGGCGGACTCGGGCCAGGTGGCCGAGATTGGTATTGGCGCGCTCACCGTCACGCGCCAATTCACCGTCGGCGCGGGTCCGGCTGGAATCGCCGTGACGGCTCGGTGGCAGCCGAGCCGCCGGTCGCGCGGCGCTCGTGAATGAGATCAACCCGGAGGTCCACCATGGTCAGCAGCCGCGCCGCGACGGTATCGGAGTACCTGAAGAGCCTGCCCGCGGAACGCCGCGCCGTCGTGGCCAAAGTGCGCGGGGTCGTCCGCAAGAGTCTGCTGCCGGGGTTCGTCGAGTCGATGAGCTGGGGAATGATCTGCTGGGAAATCCCGCTCGCGCGATACCCGGAGACATACAACGGTCGGCCGCTCCCGTATGCCGCGCTCGCCGCGCAGAAGAACAACTACACGATCTACCTGACGATGGTGTACCAGGATCCCAAGAAGCTCGCGTGGATGAAAGACCAGTTTCGCTCGGCGGGTAAACGCCTCGACATGGGGAAGTCGTGCGTCCATTTCCGCTCGCCGGACGACCTTCCCCTCGACGTCATCGGCGCGTTGATCGGCGGGATGTCGGTCGATGACGTCAGCGCGCAGTACGAGACGGTCAAACCCCCTAAGACCCGAGCGGCGAAGCAGGGGCTCCCCGCGAAGCAGCGAGCGCCTGCTCGTTAGGCGGGCCCGCTCTTACTCTCCTCGGCACGGTCGGCGGACGCGACCCGCGTGGTCGCGGGCGGCCGGAGGAATCGCCGGACTCGGCGCCGCACCAGTCGCGACCTCCGCGTGAGCCATCCATCTTCCCGGACCGTCTCCTCATCGACAAACGCCTGCCACGCGGCAGCTATCCCAGCCGGTCCAAGGTAGCCCATCAATCGGCTCGGGTCGTCGGGAGCCACAACCGGGAGCTGGCCGACTCCGTGTCGGGTCATCTTGCCGACCGCGTCCGCCAAGAGCTCACTCGGATAGGTCACGACCAACCGCTCGGTGGCCGCGCTGAGCACCGTTTGCCCGGAGGAGCTCGGCCGGCCGAGCGCTCGGAGCAGGCCTCCTCGAGTGAGGAGCCCGACGAGTCGGTCGTCGTCGTCGATGACCGGCCACGCTTGCCGACGGTCGATGGCGGGATCGCGTTCGATGACCCCGTCAAATAACTTTCCGAGCGTCAAATCCCATCGAATGGCACCCGTCTCGGCCGACATCACGTCCTTTACCCGTAGCCGGGCCAGCGGATTCACCCCGTACTCCCGGGAAACGTGATGGCCCCGACGCGCCACCTTCTCCGTGAGAATGGAACGCTTCAGCACGAGGACTGTCACGAGCGTCGCGGCGACACAGGCCACCAGCAGCCCGGGCAGGAGGTTGGTGTCATGGGTGAGCTCCACGAGGAACGCGACGCCGGTGAGCGGGGCGCGCATTGTTCCTCCCATGATCGCGGCCATTCCGATCGTGGCCCACAGACCGGGCGTCGCCCACCGAAACGTACTGCGACCCGAGCGCACCTAACGCTCCTCCCATCAGCAACAGCGGCGCCAGCACCCCGCCGGAGGTTCCCGAGCCGAGCGCGATAGACCAGATCACGGCCTTGACGATCAGGAATCCAATCAGGAACGCGCCGACGAGGTGGCCGCTCAGCAGCTGACCGATCACGTCGTAGCCGACACCGAGCGCGCGCGGCTCGATCAGTCCTCCGAGCCCGATCACGACTCCGCCGATGGCCGGCCACCACATGAAGTGGAGTGGCACCTTCCGGAACAGGTCCTCGCAGGCGTATACGAGCCGGGTGAGTGCCACCGAGGCGAATCCGGCGATGAGGCCGAGAACGAGCGAGCCGGTCAGCGCCGCTTCGCTGAGCGTTGCGTGCGGCGCGACCGGGAACAACGGGCCGGTTCCCAGGAGCGGCCTGCGAAGCCCCCACGCGACTGCAACCGCGATGGCGACCGGGATGAAGCTGCGAGGCTTCCATTCGAAGAGGAGGAGCTCGACTGCGAGCAGCACCGCAGCCAACGGCGTCGCAAAGATCGCGGACATGCCCGCCGCGGCGCCGGCCACGAGCAGCGTCTTGCGTTCGGCCGGGCTCAGGTGAAATGCCTGCGCGATCAGCGAGCCGATCGCACCGCCGGTCATGATGATCGGCCCCTCGGCGCCGAATGGTCCTCCGGTCCCGATTACGATCGCCGACGAGAGCGGTTTAAGCACAGCCACCTTCGGCTCCATCCGGCTCTGACCGATCAGAATTGCCTCGATGGCCTCGGGAAT
>JBDTOH010000281.1:0-7500 GCA_039933355.1 Gemmatimonadota bacterium
GTGCCGCCCGATGCAACCGTGCCGGTGTTGAAGCCGACAGTCTTGACGATTGCATCATCCGTCGCAAGACGGATAAGCTACTCCCCTTCAGGCAGCAAAGATAAATGGAGTCGCCGGAGAGTCAATTTCGGAGCGTTCCGCGACACAGCAGGGTCAGCGCGGACTGACGGTGGGTGATAGAATTGAGGCGGAAATCGGAAGTCGGAAATCGAAGTCGGGGCTCCGAGGAGCTGCCGGCTCCGCTCCGGTGGCCGCTTTCCGCTGTTCCCGATTTCCGACTTCTGACTTCCGATTTCCGAGGCCTGAGATGCAGTCGATGCGACGCGGTTTGATAGCGACGGTGGCAATGGGAGCGATCCTCACAGGACACGGCGCGGCGCAGGCACCCGCGTCGCCTCGCGATACCACGAAGGCGACCATCGGCGCCGCGAAGATTCTGGTGGACTACGGCAGGCCTTCCAAGCGGGGCCGGGTCATCTTCGCCGACGCCGGACTGGTTCCGTTCGGCCAGGTCTGGCGCGCCGGTGCAAACGCCGCGACCACGTTCGTGACCAATCGCCCCCTCATGTTCGGCGCGACGATGGTCCCGGCCGGGACGTACACCCTGTATGCGGTCCCGAATGCGACCGGCTGGAAGCTCGTGATCAACAAACAGACCGGCCAGTGGGGCACCGAGTATCATCAAGACCAGGACCTGGGCCGGGTCGACATGAAGGTCGAGAAGCTCGCCGCGCCGGTCGAAAAGTTCGCGATCAAGGTCGAGCCAAAGGGGCCTAACGGTCAGCTCCGGTTCGAGTGGGATACGACGGCGGCCTCGGTTGATTTCATGGCGCATTGACCGAATCGGAAGTCGGCAATCGAAAGTCGGGGATTCCAAGCGTCTCCGGCTCTCCGATCCGATAGCCTCCGCACTCCCGATTTCCGATTTCCGACTCCGACTTCCGAGGTTTCCAAATGCATCCTTCCGACGCCCAGCCGGTCGCCACCATCGCGGTCATGGCCGCGCTCGCCGACGGTGAGCGGAGTCCCGCGGAGCTCGAGCAGCTGAAGCGGGTCGCCACCGCGGCCGGTGGGGCCGATGTCGACGCCCTCGCCGCACAGGTTGCCGCTGGGACCGTGACGCTTGCCGATGTAGCCGGCCAGCTCTCCGGCTCCGATGCGAAGCAACTCGTCTACGAGATGGCTGTGGCGGTTTGTCATGCCGACGGCGCGATCAACGCCCGTGAACGCGCGTTCCTGATCGAGCTGCGCGGCGCCCTCGCGCTCACGGACGAGCAGGTTCGGGAATTCGAGGCCGGCGCGGCCGAGATCGCCGGCACGCCGCTCACCGGCATCGTGATGACGGTCACGCCCGGCAGCGACCCGCACGCCGCGCTCGATGACACCATCCTCAATCAGGCGATGCTCACCGGCGCGCTCGAGCTCTTGCCGGCCAACCTCGCCGCCCTTGCCATCGTGCCGCTTCAGATGCGGCTGGTCTACCAGATCGGCGGCAACTACGGTCAGAAGCTCGACGCCGATCAGATCAAGGATCTCGCGGGCACCTTCGGCCTCGGCGCAGCATCACAGGTCATGAGTGGCATGGCGGAGCGAGTCCTCGGCGGCGTCGCGCGCGGATTACTCGGCCGCTTCCTCGGTGGGATCGCCGGCGGGGTCGCCGCGACCGCGGGCGGCGCGATGGTGACGTTCGCGTCGACCTACGCCCTCGGCCACGCGGCCAAGCAGTACTACGCTCAGGGCCGCCGGCTCTCGAAAGCCGATCTGCAGAGCCTGTTCACCCGCTTTCAGGAAGAAGCCAAAACGATCTATCCCAAGGTGCAGGCAAAGATCGCGGAGCAGGCGAGGGGTTTGAGCATTCCCGGGGTGCTGGGGAACTTGCGGGGAGGGCTCAGAGCTTAGGAAATAGGCAATAGGGAATGGGGAGCGCGAACTGGAGCTCGTACGTTGGATAGGAAACAGATCCATCGTTAGGCTTTCCCTGACCCCGATTCCCGATTCCCGATTCCCGATTCCCCATTCCCCTTGCCCGCCACCAGATGCATCCGCACCAAATTGGTCGCAATGGTGGCGTTCTCGCGCTCGTTCGTGCTGAGTGGCCCGAGATAGCCGGCGAGGTGCTCGCGGAGCGTTCGAAGACCGGCACTGAGCTCGCGCCGGCCTTGCGGGGACAAAGCCAGGACCCGCCGCCGCCGGTCCGTTTCCGGCGGCTCGCGGACCATCAGCCCCGCTTCGACGAGCCGATCGGCGATGGCGCTCGTCGTCGCCGGGGCGAGGCCCATATCCTCGGCCAGCTCGGACGGCGACGCGGCCCCGCGGGCTCCCACGATCGCGAGGGCCCGGAACTGAGGAAGGCTCAACCCTCCGGGCCGGCTCCGGCGGACCTCGCGTCGAAGCAATTGGGTGACGGTGAGGCCCAGCTCCATCACGGCCGCGGCGCACCGGAGCACGTCGCCGGGAGCGGCGCCGGACTGGGGTCGGGACTGGGCGGTTCGGGCCATCGGGGAAGCAGCGTTTCGAGGGAAGGCCCAGCTTAACGGGGGACCGGGCCTGGCCGTATATTGTAGCCGCGTACTTCGGTTTCCGAAATAGTCTCCACCCCAGCCAAGGCTCGCGGTTGCCAACGGTTTTGGAATGACTCGAGCTGAGACGCTCGTGCTCGCCTTCGCGGGCATCGTGACCGTGGCAGTGGCCGGTTGCGTTCACTCGCCCCCGCAGCACCTCGCGGGTGGCGCCAGCCTGCCCGAATCTCCGGGACGGGCGTGGCCGCGAGCGCCGGCTCTGGCCCCGCCTGGAGTCCTCTCGACGGATTTACCTCCAGACTCCACGATCCGGTTCGACGCGCTCGGGGTGACCGATGTGGTCGAGCTTGCGCTGGCCCACAATCCGGAAACGGCCGCATCATGGCGCCAGGCGCGCGCGGCGGCGGCGGCATATGGATCGGCCGGGGGGACCCGCTACCCGACCGTCACCGGGACAGTGAGCGGCGGCCCGTCGAAAGTGATTTCGACCGCACCGGGCCGGCTCCCGGCCAGTCGGGTGACCTTCGGGCCGCAGGTGACGCTGACCCAGCTTCTGTTCGATTTCGGCGGGCGGAGCGGGGCGATCGAAGCGGCGCGAGAGGCCCTTCTTGCGGCGGATCTCACCCACAACGCCACCCTCCAGAACGTCGCGCTCCAGGCCGAGGTGGGCTACTTCAACTACCAGGCGGCCCGCGGGTTACTGGCGGCGCAGCAGGCCACGGTGGGCACCGCCCGGGCCAATCTCGCCGCCGCGGAGCAGCGCCATAACGTCGGCCTCGCGACCATCGCGGACGTGCTCCAGGCCGAAACGGCGGTGGCCCAGGCCGAGCTCACCCTGCAGAATGCCGAGGCGGAGGTCCAGTCGGCCCGGGCCAACCTGGCGTTCCAGCTCGGGATCGCGCCTAACGCTCGCTTCGACGCCGTCGTCGACACCGCCGCCGTGCCGATCGGGGACGTCGCGGAAAGCGTCGATTCGTTGATCGCCCGCGCGGTGGCGGAGCGGCCCGATCTGGCCGCCGCCGAAGCCGAAGCCCGGCAGGCCGCCGCGACGGCGCGGTCGGTCCGCAGCGGGATCTGGCCGAGCCTCGGGCTCACGGCGACGGCCGGCCGGGTCTACGCGGACACGAGCGTCCTCGGCGGCAGCAACTATTCGCTCAGCTTCGGCCTAACGATCCCGCTCTTCTCCGGTCTGAGCCGCCAGTACGATGCGGTGGCGGCCCGCGAGCTCGCCGCCGCGGCGCGGGCCCGGTCCGACCTGGTCCGGCTCCAGGTCGCCGCCCAGGTGTTCTCGTCCTATCATGGACTCCGAACCGCGACCCAGCGCGTGGCGACCGCGACCCGACTGCTCGCGAGCGCGGAGCGGTCCGAAGAGGTCGCGCAGGGCCGGTATCGCGAGGGCGTCGGCTCGATTCTGGATGTGCTCGCGGCCCAGGCCGCCCTCGCGGACGCCCGGGCGCAACGGGTTCAAGCCCGGTGGGGCTGGTTCGCGTCCCTCGCTCAGTTGGCTCACGACGCGGGCGTCCTCGGCCCCCGCGGCGAAGCGCCGATTCGCCTCTCGCCCGATTCGACCAAGGCTCGCTAGATGATGCGCCACTCTTCGACCGTATTTCGCCCGACGACGCGGCGTGTGTTCGGCCTGCTCGCGCCCCTCGCGGCCGCCCTGGCGTGCTCCAAGCCCGAGCCCCCGCCCAAACGTCCGAGCCCGGTTGTCGTCGCGGTCGCGACCCGCGGACCGGCGCCTTATCTCATCGATGCCAACGGCGTCGTCGAGCCGATCAATGCGGTCTCGATTCAGGCCCAGATCGGCGGCGTGCTCACGTCGGTTCTGTTCCGCGAGGGCCAGGACGTTCAGAAAGGTCAGCTGTTGTTCCAGATCGATCCCCGTCAGTACGAGTCGGCGCTCCGTCAGGCCGAGGCGGTTCTGGCGCGGGACGTGGCGCAGGCGGAGAACGCGCGGCGGGACGCGGAACGTTATGCGGCCCTCGTGGCCAAGGATTACGTGACCAAGTCGCAGGCCGATCAGGCCGCAGCGACGGCCGTCGCGCAGGCGTCGCTCGTGGCGGCGGACCAGGCCCAGGTCGAAGCCGCCAAGCTCAACCTCGAGTACGCCTCGATCAAGGCCCCGATCTCCGGGCGGACCGGAACGCTGATCGTCCGGGCCGGCAACGTGGTTCGGGCCGGGGGAGGAGATCCCCTCGTCGTCATCAACCAGATCCAGCCGATCCGGGTTCGCTTCTCGGTGCCCGAGCGGCAGCTCGCGGACGTCCAGAAATACGCCCACGGCCACGCGCTCCGGGTGACGGCGACGCCGTCGGCGGGGGGCATTCCGGCGGAGGGGAAGCTGGTGTTCGTGGACAACGGGGTCGATTCGACCACCGGGGCGGTGACGCTCAAGGCCGAGTTCGTCAACGGAGACGGACGCCTCTGGCCGGGTCAATTCGTGGCGGTCGAGGTCGAGCTCTCGGTCCAGCCTAACGCGATTCTCGTCCCGGCCCAGGCGATCATGGCCGGCCAGAACGGGAGCTATGTTTTCGTCGTGGGGGACAGCGACAAGGTCGCCATGAAGCCGGTCGCGGTCGGCCGGACGGTGAAGGACGTGGTCGTGGTCGATTCGGGGCTGGTCGCAGGCGCCCGGGTGGTCATCGATGGTCAGGCCCGGCTCGAGCCGGGCAGTAAAGTGGACATCAAGCCGCCACTTGGCGAGGCGAAGCGAGGTACGCCGTGAACTTCACGGACCTGTTCATCAAGCGACCGGTCATGACGACGCTCGTCATGATCGCGATTCTCTTCTTCGGGATCATGGCGTACCAGCGCCTCCCGGTGAGCGATCTCCCCGTCGTGGACTATCCGACGGTATTGGTCTCGGCCAGCTTGCCCGGCGCGAGCCCCGAGACGATGGCGGCGGCGGTGGCGACTCCGCTCGAAAAGCAGTTCTCGACGATCGCCGGCATCGACAACATGACCTCGAACAACAGTCTGGGGTCGACCAGCATCACGGTCCAGTTCACGCTCGACCGGAACATCGACGCAGCCGCGCAGGACGTGCAGGCCGCGATCTCCAAGACGCTCCGCGACCTCCCGCCCGGCATCATTCCGCCGTCGATTCAGAAGACCAATCCCGCAGACTCGCCGATTCTCTATCTCGCGCTGACGTCCAATACGCTGCCGCTCTCGCAGCTCGACGAGTACGGCGAGACGATTCTGGCGCAGCGGATCTCGACCGTGAGCGGCGTGGCGCAGGTGAGTGTGTTCGGCGCCCAGAAGTACGCCACGCGCATTCAGCTCGATCCGCGCGCTCTTGCGAGCCGGGGGCTCGGGATCGACGAAGCGGCGGACGCGGTCGCCAGCGGGAACGTGAACCTGCCGAGCGGCGTGCTCTGGGGGCCCAACCGGGCCTATACGGTGCAGGCGAACGGCCAGCTCACCACGGCGGCCGCGTTCGGCGAGCTCATCATCGCCTATCGGAACGGCGCGCCGGTGCGCCTCCGGGACGTCGGGCGAGTCCTGGACGACGTCCAGAACAATCGGGTGGCCGCGTGGTACAACGGCGAGAGCTCGATCACGCTCGCGGTGCAGCGGCAGCCGGGAACGAATACGGTCGCCGTCGCCAAAGCGGTCAAGGATCTCTTGCCCCAGCTGATGACGCAGGTGCCGCCGTCGGTTCACCTCAACGTCTTCTTCGACCGTTCGACCGGCATCGAGGAGTCGGTGCACGATGTGAAGGGCACGCTACTGCTCACGCTCGTGCTCGTGGTGCTCGTGATCTTCCTGTTCCTCAGAAACGTGTCGGCCACCATCATCCCGAGCCTCGCGTTGCCGATGTCGCTGATCGGCACGTTCGGCGTGATGTGGGCGTTGGGTTATAGCCTCGACAACCTCTCGCTCATGGCGCTCACCCTCGCGGTCGGATTCGTGGTCGACGACGCGATCGTGATGCTCGAGAACGTCGTCCGCCACATGGAGATGGGGAAGCCGGCGATGCAGGCGGCGCTCGAAGGCGCCCGGGAGATTGGCTTCACGATCCTCTCGATGACGCTGTCCCTCACGGCAGTGTTCATCCCGCTCCTGTTCATGGGCGGGATCGTGGGCCGGTTGTTCCACGAGTTCGCGGTGACGATCGGCGTGGCGATTCTCGTCTCCGGATTCGTATCGGTCACGCTCACACCGATGCTCGCGAGCCGATTCCTCAAGCCCGGCCTGCACGGTCATTCGGCGAAGCGCAACCGGCTCTTCGACGGCTTCGAGCGTCTCTATGAGCGGGTGCTGTCCGGCTACGAGCGGACCCTCGCGTGGGCGATGGACCATCGTCGCGCCACGATGGCGTTCTCATTCGTCACGCTCCTCGCGACCATCGTGCTGTTCCGGGTAATTCCGAAAGGCTTCATGCCGGCCGAAGATATCGGTCGGATCTCCGCGATCACCGAAATGGCTCAGGGCACGTCCTACGATGCCCTCGTCGCCCACCAGAAGGTCCTGGCCGACATCATCCAGAAAGACTCGTCGGTCTTGAAGACGCTTTCGAACATCGGTCAGGGCGGGAGCGCGCTGATCACTGGAAATCAGGGACGGATCATCATTCGTCTCAAGCCATTGGGCGAGCGGCCCGGGGTCGACCAGATCATGAAGGACCTCGGCCGGAAGTTGTCCGGCGTTGCCGGCATCAGCATCTTCCTCCAGAATCCTCCGTCGATCCGAATCGGCGGGCGGACCACCAAGAGCCAATACCAGTACTCGATTCAGGGCGCCGACCTCTCGCTCCTCTATTCGAGCGCGAATGCGATGCTCGCCAAGATGAAGACGCTGCCGGCGCTGGCGGACGTGACCAGCGACCTTCAGGTCGCAAATCCTCAAGTGTCCGTGTCGATCGACCGGGATCGGGCCGCCTCGCTCGGTGTGACGGCCGAGCAGATCGAATCGGCGCTCTACAACGCGTACGGCTCCCGGCAGGTATCGACGATTTACACGCCCACGAACGAGTACT
>JBDTOH010000282.1:0-7499 GCA_039933355.1 Gemmatimonadota bacterium
CGCACCCTGGATCGTGACGGCGCTGGTTCGAGGGGCGGACGGAGACCCAACCCGTCAGTTCGGATCGGTGGTGGACCTCGTCGCCGCACTGCAGGCGCCCCCTGCCCCGTCACCGGGGTCGAAGCAGGGTCAGCCCATGGCAGTCGTGATGCCCGACGGCGAGCCGACGCCGAGGCTCGCGAGGCGACTCGAGCGGCGCCGGGTCTGGGTCACCGCTTTGACAATGCTCACCATTGTCGGCGCCGGGCTTGGTTTCGTCAGATGGCTCGGGACCAGAGACCGCGATGAGCGGTCCCCGCTCGCCTCCCGCGACACCGCTCGGCTCGCCCCACCTAACCCGGCCCCTCCGGCCGCCCAGCACCCGCCCGGAGCAGCTCCGCGTCGCGCCGCTACCCCGCCGGCGCCCGCGCCGGCTCCCAGTCCAGTCGATACCATAACGGCGCCCGCCGCAGCACCGAGCCAGGTCGATACCACGCCGACGCCCTCAACACCGGAGCCGGTCGTCGCGGCCGTCACCCCAGCCCGAGTCGACCGAACGACGCGGCCCGCGTCGGCGGCGTCCGCTCGGCTCTCCGTGAGCTCGGTGCCCGGCGGTACGCTTTATGTCGACAATCGATTGATCGGTGCGACGCCCCGAAGCCGGCTCCCGCTCTCCCCCGGCAGGCATGTAATCAAGATCACCAAGCCAGGATACCGAAGATACCTGAGCATGATCGAGCTGACCGGCGGCGAGCAGCGCCGGCTGACCAATCTGGTTCTCGAGCGCGAACGCTGAGCTACTTGGATGCCGCCAGCTTCGTCGCCAGGTCGATGAACCGTTTGTCCTTGGCCACCGTGTATGCCGTCCCGGGCACCTTCCCCGCCTCGGCTGCGCCGGTGCCGGCGCTGGTCGAGTGCATCGATCCCACATTGCTCACCACCGCCACCACCACGTCAGCGCCTTCGACCCAATAGAACGATCCGGTGAACCCTAACACGTCTCCGTCGTGCCCGATGACGGCGACACCGCCCGGGTATACGGTCCGAAACACGTTGTGACCCACCTGCTCACCTTCGCCCGCGGGAAACCATTCGGTCATGAACTTCATGCTCTCGGGCTTGAGCAGCCGCCCATCGCGGAGCGCCACGGCGTAGCGCGCAAGGTCCCGGGCCGTCGCCACCATTCCGCCCGCGGTCCACTCGACGGACAGATTCGAGCGGCTCGCATCGATCAGCCCGGGGCGCACCTCGGGAAAGGCGGCATTCACTCCGGCCTCCTGACGAAAGGTCGGCGTCGCCCAGTGATAGCGGTGCGGCAGTTGGCCCGCAGGCACGGCCTCGAAGCCCTCCAGGTGGATATCCTCCAAGCCGAGCGGTGTGAGAATACGCCGGTGGATCTCGTCGACTGCTGCGTTTCCGGTGACCCTTTCGATGATCATGCCGAGCAGCGTGAAATTCGTGTTCGCGTAGCTGAACTTCTCACCGGGCGGGGCGAGCGGCGCGTGCCCTTTGATGTAGGGCAGCGTGGCCGCCTTGCCCCAGGTGCGGGCGGGGTCGAGCCGGTCACCCCGGCCCTCGTGGATCCAGGCGGGATCGTCCTCCCAGCTCGGCACTCCACCGGTGTGGTTGAGCAGCTGTGCTATGGTCGCTTTGTCCGCATTGGGAATTCCAGCCACAGCCGGCCCCAGCAGACTGGCCGCCGTGGCGTTCAGATCGAGTCGCCCTTCCGCGGCAAGCTGCAGGATCACAACAGCGGCGAACGTCTTGGTGATGCTGCCGACGCCGAAGAGCATATCGGGGCGAACGGGCGCGCCGGTCTCGAGGTCCGCCTTGCCGGCGACACCGGTCCAGACCACGCTGTCGCGCGTTGCCACCGCGGCCGAGATGCCCGGAACGCCGTTGGCGACGGCCTTGTCCAGGAGAGCCTGAAGCTCCGACTCGGCGACACGACGGTCAGAAGGGTGCTCAGCGGGTCGGGCCGTGCACGCCGACACGACCATCAGGCTTGCGAGTGCCGGCAGCCAGTGCATCTGCATGATTGCTCCTGGTGAATTCAGGTTTCTCGAGAGCTTCGACGACAGCGGTGTCGCCTTGGCCGCTCCGGTACGCTCGAGAAAGTCACGGCGGGTCAGCATGGGTTCGCCGGTTTGTATGCCAGCTACGGACTTGGACGCGCGAGAAGTCGACGACGACGCTCCGTCTAACCTACTATGACTACGGCCGTGCACGCATCGCCGCTCCCCAGGGATCGGTCGAGCCCGAGTAGTCGTCTAGCAATAGTTGAGATACGCATTTCTACCGGGTCACCGGATCGGCATCGAGCAGCGACTTTCCCTATTTCGAGCTAGTCTGAACACCGGCGGGAACAACTTCGACGAGGAGAAAGGCGTCGTCGCGCATAACGTCATCCATCACGGACCTAAGCACCCGTCGGTGCTCGTTCTACCGGTCCGCAGCACGCGAGAGCAGTAGACGCCTCGCCCGCGTTGTCGGCCCAGGCGCCGCGCTATCGCGTCGGCAGCTCATATCGCCCACCCGATTCGGCATGGCTCGTGCAATCACTGGCACTCGCTGAACGAGATCACAACCGATTCGTCTATGACAGTGGCTGACGAGCTCCATTCGTTTGTGTCTCATGCAGCCTACACCCGTCGTCCTTCTCCAACAGCGAGACTAGCATGACGACCCGCACCGCGGCGCTCCTCGCAGGCCTTTTGCTCCTACCAGCCGCCGCGCGAGGCGAGACTCTGCCCACCTGCCCCCTGCTAATGACGGGCGCGGACTTCTGGTACTCCGGGCGCCCGGACTGCCGGCTCGGGCAATTCACCTTTCGCGATTTCTTCTTCGACAACGACGACGGGCTCGCAAACGCGTTCGTGTACCCGATCGAGCTCGGGTTGTTCAAGGATCACCTCGATATCACGATGCACTCCATGGTACCGCGGATCGACTACGCGCTCGACCCTTTGACCTACTATCCCCATTCGTCCTTCATGTTCGACTGGTATCGCGAGCTCTTCTCCGCCAACATCACAGCCGATGACGGAACCAAGTTCACTCATTCGGAGGTCACTACTTCCTTCGAGGCGATTTTCCACGTGCCGCCCGGAGGGGAGGCGTTCGCGTCTGTGTGGGGCGGGCTTGGCGGGGGCAACCCCTATGGCCCCTACTGGAACTTCAACGCCGGCTTCTTTGCGGTTGTGTCCCTGCCGGGAGACGCGACCGAGGCGCTTACCGTGAGCCTGATCAATCCCTCCTGGACCACGAGCCTGTACTTCACCAACCCGTCGGTGGTGCCCGAACCCTCGACCTGGGCTCTTCTCGGCACTGGGCTCGTCGTGGTCGGACTCATCACCTGGCGCCGCCACCCACGCCGGCGATTTAGGCTCCACAGCTGAGCAGGCCGGTGCCCCGACCCTGCCGCTTCTACGACCGGGCCGGGCTGCTTTAGAGAGGGCGATTCTTGGATAGCCGCCTCTCGCCGGGCGACAGAACCAATTCAGCCCCGGAGACGTTACTATTGCGTCTCCAGCTTCGGATTTGCCCGTGATCCAGACCCTGCCGCAGCGACTTTCTCGAGCATTTGTCAGCTCATTCCTTATTCTGACCGCCGGGGCCGTGCAGCCGGCCCGGCTCCTCGCCGCCCCCTTACAACCTCCGGCCGCTGCCGTTGACACCGCAGTCTTCGCGGGTGGCTGTTTCTGGGGCATCGAGGGGGTTTTCGACCACCTGACGGGAGTAGTGTCGGCCGTTGCGGGTTACGCGGGCGGCTCGACGGTGGCGCCGTCCTACGAGCAGGTCAGCTCCGGCGCCACCGGCCATGCGGAGTCGGTCCAGGTGATCTACGATCCCGCCAAGATCACCTATACCAAGCTCCTCCAGGTCTTTTTCACGGTCGCCCACGATCCGACCGAGCTCAATCGCCAGGGGCCCGACGAAGGGACCCAGTATCGCTCGGCGGTGTTCTATCGGACCCCGGAGCAGCATCGAGCCGTGGAGGCGTACGTCGCGGAGCTGAGCCGGGCGAAGACCTACCCCCGGCCGATCGTGACTCAGCTCGTCCCGCTCCGCGCCTTCTACCCGGCCGAGTCGTATCATCAGAACTACATGGCGCTTCATCCGACCGCTCCGTATATCGTCTACAACGACGCCCCGAAAGTCGAGCGGCTCCGGCACGAGCTCCCCGCTCTTTACCGCGAGAGGTAACCCGCGATGGTGCTGTACTTGCTGGCGTTCGCGGGCGGGATCCTCACGATCGTGAGCCCCTGCATTCTTCCCGTGCTGCCGCTGGTATTTTCGCGAGCCGATCAACCGTTCCGCCGGAGCGGGCTCCCGATGCTGGTCGGAATGGCGGCCACGTTCGCGGCCGTCGCCGGCGTCGCCACGTTCGCCGGCGGCTGGGTGGTGCGGGCCAATCAGATCGGTCGAGTGGTGGCGATCGTCGTATTCGCGGTCCTCGGCTTGGCGCTGCTGATACCGCGATTCTCGGAGCTGCTCACCCGCCCGCTCGTGCGGCTGGGCGCGCGGGTCGAGGGACCCGGCGGCGCTGGAGCACCGAGCGTCGGACGGTCGCTCGTCCTCGGCGTGTCCACCGGTCTCCTCTGGGCCCCGTGCGCCGGCCCCATCTTGGGCCTGATCCTGGCCGGCGCCGCCCTCCAGGGACCGAACGCGCATACCACCTTCCTGCTCCTGTCGTTTTCCGCGGGAGCTGCGGCGTCGCTTGCCGTGGCTTTGCTGGCCGGCGGCAAGGTGTTCGCACTCATGAGGCGGTCGCTCGGCGCCGAGGAGTGGATTCGTCGGGGGTTGGGCGTCGCGGTGCTGCTCGGTGTGGTGGCGATGGCCATGGGTTGGGACACCGGCGTGCTGCGCCGGCTGTCACTGGCGAGCACGTCGGGAGTCGAACAGCGCTTGCTCGACCAGCTCCAGCCGACCGGCGCCGCCGCGGCGACCGAGCGGCCGGCCGGGACGGCGGCGTTAGGTAACGAGGGGCCGTTCCCGGGCCTCGATGGCGCGGTGTCGTGGCTCAACTCACCGCCGCTTACGCGAGAGCAGCTCGCCGGTAAGGTGATTCTGGTCGACTTCTGGACCTACTCCTGCATCAACTGCTTGCGGTCCATTCCATACGTCGAAGCGTGGGCCGAGAAGTACAAGGCAGACGGCCTGGTCGTGGTCGGCGTGCACACACCGGAGTTCGCGTTCGAGAAGGACACCGCCAACGTCGCTAAGTCCCTCGTGGACCTCAAGATCACCTATCCGGTCGCGATCGACAGCCGCTACGCCATCTGGAACGCGTTTCACAATCAGTACTGGCCGGCTCACTATTTCATCGACGCGAAGGGATCGATCCGCTACCACCACTTCGGCGAGGGTGAGTATGCCGAATCGGAGGAGGTCATCCAGCAGCTGCTTCGCGAGCGGAATGCCGGCGTCGTGAGCGGAGGGCTGGTGAGCGTGAATGCATCGGGCGCCCAGGCGGCGGCGGACATGCCCGACGTCCAGTCTCCCGAGACCTATGTCGGTTATGCCAGGCACGAGAACTACGCCTCGCCGGAGCCGATTCGCCGGGACGCGCTCCAGTCGTACACGGCACCGGTCCAGCCGGCTCTCAATCAATGGGGGCTGACCGGCGCCTGGAACGTGAGCGAGGATCACGCCGCCCTCGTCGCGGCGCCGGGCAAGCTGATCTTCCGGTTCCACGCGCGGGATCTGCACCTCGTGTTAGGTCCCGGTCCCGACGGCAAACCGGTGCGATTCCGGGTCCGGATCGACGGGGCCGCGCCGGGGACCGCCCATGGCGCGGACAGCGACGGCGGGGGCGCCGGCACCGTGAGTGACTACCGGCTCTATCAATTGATCCGGCAACCGGGCCCGGTCCAGGACCACACGTTCGAGATCGAGTTCTCGAGCGCGGGCGTACAGGCCTTTGCGTTCACATTCGGATGAGGCGAAAGGAAGCGGTCTCTATGGGTTCGTCCGGCAAACCGGTTGAGCCGGCCGCCGGGCGGCTCGGCCGGCGATCGTTCCTGGCGGGGAGCGGTGCCGCGCTGTTAGGCGCCGCGCTGTGGCGGCTGAAGAGGCGGCCACCGGAGCCGGGCGGCGGGGCGCCCGGAGCGCTCGTCTCGATCGTGGAGTTCACCGATGCGGGCGACCGGAAGGGCACGGTCTCGGTGCCCCACATCACCAAGACCGAAGCGGAGTGGAAGAAGCAGCTCTCCGCCGATTCGTTCGAGATCACCCGCGAGGCCGGGACCGAACGGCCGTTCACCGGCGCGCTGCTCAAGGTGCACGACCGCGGTGTGTTCCGCTGTATCTGCTGCGACACGGCGTCGTTCGATTCCCACACCAAATTCGAATCGGGCACCGGCTGGCCGAGCTTCTGGGCGTCGATCGCGAAAGAGAACGTGGTCGAGACCTCGGACACGAGCTACGGCATGGTGCGGACGGCGGTCTCGTGCCGGCGGTGCGATGCTCACTTGGGGCATGTGTTCGACGATGGCCCACAGCCTACGGGCCTCCGGTATTGCATGAACTCGGTGGCATTGAGATTCGCCAAAGCCGGCTAGCCCCGCGGCTCGGGACCGAAGGCCAGATGGCACCGCTACCGCAGGCTCGCCTCCTTGAACGCGACCCTGACAAGCTGAGCCGCCATCTCGTCGAACGCCGCCATCAAGTCCCTGTCCGCACCGGCGAATCGCGGCCGGAAAGAGGTCAAGTCCACTGCCCCCTTCACATCGTCGACCGTGCGAAACATCGCCGGGCCTACCCGCGTGAGCTCGGCGTTGAGCTGGTCCACTGCGCTCTTCAGTAGATCTCGAGTGAGGAACACATACGTCTTGTCGTGCATGATCGGCCCGTGCCCGGGCACGATCGTCTCCGCATCCAACTGGCCCAGCCGCTCCAACGTCCGAATCCACTCGGCCGGATAGCCGTCGTACAGATAGGGAATCGGTCGGACCACGAGATCGCCTGCGACGACGACCTTTTCCTTGGGCAGATAGGCGACCGCGTCCCCGGCCGTGTTGCCCCGGCCCAGGAACTTGACCTCGACCTCCCGGTTCCCGACATCGACCGTGAAACCGTCCTCGAACGTGAGCGTCGCGCTTTGGAAAGTGACGTCCTTGAGCTCCTCCAAGCCGGGAGCACGCTGAGCCAGCGCGTTCTTCACCTCGGTTCGCTCATCCGCGGTGAGTGCCCGCCCGTCCTGGGTCTTCCCCGTGCTCAGCATCCGCTGGAGCGAGGCGGTGCCCTTTTCCTCTCGGCTCCGGGAGCCCGGCCCGAACCGGTCCATGTCCTTCTTGGTCTCGGCCTGCGCGATGATCGTTAGGCCCGGGAACGCCTCGAGGTAGGTCCGATTTGCCAGGTTGTGATCGTTATGAAAGTGGGTGTTGAGGAGAAAGCTCACCGGTTTGTCCGTCCACCGGCGGATCTGAGCGATGTCTTCTCGAGCGGCCGACGGCAGAAAACCGGCGTCCACCACGAAGACCTGCCTCTCGCCGATGATCACCGTGGTGTTGCCGCTG
>JBDTOH010000283.1:0-7454 GCA_039933355.1 Gemmatimonadota bacterium
GCTCCCCGAGCTTGGCAAGCACCAGAGCGAAATCCGGCTTCTCCTCGAGCACCGGCCGGACCGGATCGGAGCCTAACGCCTCCATCCGGGCCAGCGCGGTCTTGATCGTGAACGAATAGCGGAGCTGATCCAGCCCGGCGTTGACTTCCTCCCACACGAGCGGCATCGACACGGTCGCGCCCGGCAGCGGCCGGACGCTGTACGGGGCGACGATCAGCTGGCCGTGGCGGTTCTGGAGGTAGTCGATGTAGACCTTCTCGCCCCGCCGGTTGATGTGCCGGATGATGGTGGCGATATCGCCGAGGTCGCGGATCACGATCCGGGCCAGGAGCTCGCCTAACGTGCGCGACTGCTCGTAGGTGCAGAGACGGCCGAGCGGCACCATGATGTGGAGCCCGGTCTTGCCGGTGGTCTTGACGTAGTTGGGAAGGCCGACGTCGTCACACAGCTGGTGGAGGGCCCGCGCCACCCGGATCACATCGGGGAACGACGCCTCCTTGGGGTCGAGGTCCACGACGCACCAATCGGGCAGCTCGAGCGACCCGACCCGGCTGGCCCAGATGTGGAGCGGGATCGCGCCCGAGTTGGCGATATAGACCAGCGTCTCCTCGTCGTTACAGACGAAGTAGCGGATCGCGCGCTGGGTGTCTTCGCTCCAGATCGGCACCGTCTCGATCCATTCGGGCACGAACTCGGGCGCGTCCTTCTGATAGAACGACTTTCCTTCGATTCCGTCGGGGTGGCGGGTGAGAACGAGAGGCCGGTTCTTGAGGTACGGGAGCAGCCACGGGGAGATCGTGCGGTAGTACTCGATCAGATCGCCCTTCGTGTATCCCTCGACCGGCCAGAAAATTTTCTTCGGGTTCGAGAGCGTCACCGTCTTGATGACGGGCGGCTTCTCCACCGCAGGCGCCGCCACCGCTTGGACCTCCTCGGGCGCCACGGTTTCGGGCGCCGAGCCGGCGCGCTCGCACTCGTGGGGGAGCTTGTCGTCGCGGAGGCGGAGGAACGCGGGGTGCCGTAACACGCCGTCCGGAGTCCACTCCCGGTAGCGGACCTCGCACACGAGCCTCGGCTCGACCCAGGTCGTCGTGGTGGTCTCGGGAATCGCCTTGGACGGCAGCGGTTCGCCATTCACGTCCACTTGGGGGCCGTAACACGGCGGCGTGTCTCTCACGTCGTCCGCGAGCGCCGCACTGATCTCGGCGAGCTGGGCGGCCGTGAAGCCGGTTCCCGCGCGGCCGGCATACACCAGCCGGCCCCGAACATAGTCGGCGAGCTGGAGCGCCCCGAAACCGTCGCGCGACCGGTTCGGCTCCGTAAAGCCGACGATGACGAAGTCCTCGGTCTCATCGGTCTTGATCTTGAGCCAGTGCACGCTTCGCCCGCTCTTGTACGGCGTGTCGGCTTTCTTCGCAATGATCCCCTCGAGCCCGATCCCGGCGACCTGCTTCAGGAACGCTTCTCCATCAGTCTCGATGTGATCGAGATATCGGATCGGCCCGACTGGAGGAACTACTTGGTGGAGCAAGGCTTTCCGTTCCAGGAGCGGCAGCGATCGGAGATCCTTGTCTTCGAAGCTCAACAGATCGAACGCGTAGTAGGTGGACGGAAGCTCGACCGCGGCGCGCTTGATGTCGATCGGCCGGCTGATCCGCCCGCGCTTCTGCAAGAGCGAGAAGCTAGGCTTGCCGCCGGGGTCGAGGACCACCACCTCGCCGTCGAGGACCACATCGTCGAGAGGCAGCGCTTTCACCGCCCGCGCGATCTCCGGAAACACCGCCGTGTAGTCGTTGCCGTTGCGGGTCATCAGCCGGGGCTCGCCGCGCTCCTTGGCCGCGACGAGGCGATAGCCGTCGAGCTTGAGCTCGAAGATCCAGCCTTCCTGAGTGAACGCCTTGTCGCTCGGCGTCGCCTTCATGACCTCGAGCTTCTCGAGCGAGAACGTCCGCTTCGGGACATTCTGGACCTCGGGCGCCTGCTTGAGCTCCGCCACCGGAGACCGGCCGGTCTTGAGCTCCTCGACGGTGAGCCCGGACAGGACGGATTCCTCGGGGAACACGTCGCCGGGGCTCTTGACCCACTCGTCCCGCTCCTTGATCAGGAGCCAGTCCCGCTCGCTCTTCTTGATCTTGACGAGGGTCCACCGGCCGTGGAGCTTGTAGCCCTTGAGGTCGAAGAGCAGCTTGCCTTTCTCGAGGCCCTGCCGGGGATCCTCGAGCGGCACCCATTCGCCCCGGTCCCAGACGATCACCGCACCGGCGCCGTAATTACCTTCGGGAATGAGCCCCTCGAAGTCGCCGTACTCGAGCGGATGGTCCTCCACCTTGACGGCGAGCCGCTTGTCGTTGGGATCGTAGGAAGGCCCCCGGGGCACGGCCCAGGACCGGAGAACCCCCTCCATCTCGAGCCGGAGGTCGAAGTGCAAGTTTCGGGCGGCGTGTTTGTGAACGACGAAGAGTCGTCCTTGGTCGGATGAGACGACGCCGACCGGTTCCGGCGACCGGTCCGGGGATCGCTTGGCGCGATAGGGGGCCAGATTGTCGCCGGGCGGATCTTCCCTTGCGGACATCGATTGTAACCCTTAGCCTAGGCGCTGAGCCTCACAAAGCGAGCCTAACATGCCGGCCCGAGCCATCAGCAGCGCGACGATCTCTTTCGGTCTCGTTTCCGTCCCCGTCGAAGTCTACTCGGCGTCCGAGTCCGCCGCGACCGTCTCGTTCAATCTGCTCCACAAGAAGTGCGGCACCAAGCTCAAGCAGCAGTACATCTGCCCGAAGGACCAGGAGATCGTCCCCCGGGAGGAGATGGTCAAGGGCTATCAGTTCGCCAAGGACCAGTATGTGATCTTCACGCCCGAGGAGATCAAGGCGCTCGATGAGAAGGCCACGAGCACCATCGACGTCCTGGAGTTCGTCCCGCTCGACAAAGTCGAACGAGTCTATCTCGAGAAGGTCTACTACTTGGGTCCCGGCAAAGGCGGCGACCGGGCCTACAAGCTCCTGGCCAAAGCGCTCGAGCAGAGCGGCCGGGCGGCGGTCGGACAGTACGCGGCCCGGGGTCAGCAGTACCTGATCCTCTTGCGGCCGTGGAACGGCGTGCTGGTGATGGAGCAGCTGCACTACGCCGACGAGCTCAAGTCGCCCGCTGAAGTGCCGGTTGGAGAGGGCGAGGTGAAGCCCGCCGAGCTCGCGCTCGCGAAGCAGTTGATCGATCAGGCGGCGACGGACAAGTTCGAGCCGCAGAAGTACCACGACCAGGTACGCGAGCGGGTGATGCAGGCGATCCAGCAGAAGGTGGACGGCCAGGAGATCACGGCCGAGCCGGCGCAGGGCGCGGGCGGGAAGATCATCGACCTGATGGAGGCGCTCAAGGCCAGCCTGGCCAAGGGCGGCAAGGCGGAAGCGGCGGAGAAGCCCGAGAAGAAGAGCGAGCGCAAGAAGAAAGCGTCGTGAGCACGCGGCATGACATTCTACGTCGGCACGAGCGGCTTTGCGTTCAAGGAGTGGAAGGGAACGTTCTATCCGAAGGAGCTTCCCGACGACGAGCTGCTCGCCCACTACGCGGGCCGGCTCTCGTCGGTCGAGATCAACAACACGTTCTACCGGTTGCCCAAGGAGTCGGTCGTCGCCGACTGGGCGATCAAGGTGCCGGAGACGTTCCGCTTCGCGGTGAAGGCGTCGCAGCGGATCACCCATTACGGGCGGCTCAAGGACGTCGACGACGTGATGGGGTACTTTCTCAAGGTCGTGAGCACGTTAGGCGGGAAGCGGGGGCCGACCCTGTTTCAGCTGCCGCCCAATATGAAGAAAGACCTTCCGCGGCTGCAGGCGTTTCTCCCGCTCATCCCCAACCGTTGGCTCGCCGCAATCGAGTTCCGCCACGAAAGCTGGTTCGACGAGGACGTGTTTCAGGCGCTCCGCGACCGCAACGTGGCGCTCTGCATTGCGGATCAGGCAGACTTCGAAGCGCCGTTCGTGCCGACCGCCGACTGGGGATACGTCCGGCTGCACCGGCTCGAGTACGAAACCCCGGCCCTCATCGCGTGGGCGGCGCGGCTCCGGGAGCAGCCGTGGGAGGACACCTACGTGTTCTTCAAGCACGACGAAGGCAAAGGGTCGGGCCCCCCGGGAGCTGAGGAGTTCAAGCAGCTCCTCGCGTAGCGGCTCACTCGGCCCGAAGGGCGCGCACCGGGTCGAGATCCTCCGGTTCCGAGTCGCGCCGACCCTAGCCCTAGGCCCCAGGCCCTAGCCCCAACCCCATCTCATCCAAAAACCGATGCCCCCCCGAGAGCTTCTCGCCGCGCTTCTCCGTGTAGGTGAGCACCAGCCGGTCCTTCGTGCGCGTCATCCCCACGTACAGCAGGCGGCGTCCTTCTTCCAACTCCGTCTTCGGCACCTCCTTCGCCTGGGATCCGCCCGGGAGCTCCGCATCCTCGACGCCCACGACGTACACCCGGGAGAACTCGAGCCCTTTCGTGGAATGGAGCGTGAGCAGGTTGACGCGGGCGCTGTCCACGTCCTCGCCCGGCGCCCGGGCCGAGAGGGCGACCCGATCCAGGAAGGAGCTGATCTGCTCCTCGAGCGGTCCCTCCTCCACCCCGCCTAACAAGCGTCTCAAGCGCGCCATTGCGATCGGATAGCGCTGATCGGGGCCGCGCTCCGCCCGGATCTTGAGCATGAGCGCCACGCCGCCGAGCCGCTCGATCAGCTCCTCGGTGGTAGCGGCGGTCTTCGCCGGGTCGAGCGCCCAATGGGCGCGGTAGAATTCGAGGCATTCGCTGTAGCGCCCGAGCGCAAAGCCCCGGGAGATCTCGCGGAACGCTTTGGCCTCGTCGCCGAGGGTCTCGGGATCGCTCAACGCGAGCGCGACGCCGAGGTGATCGAGGAGATTGACGAGCGAGGTCTTGCGGGCCCGCGCGAGCTTCGCCGCCTGGAGGTGACCGAACACCTTGGCCAGAGTCCGCGTGTCGTCCACCGCTCGATGCGATTCGCCGGCGTCGACCTTGAACGCGGCGGCAAGATCCGGCAGCGAGCGACTGCCGGGGTGCAGCTCACGCGCGAGCGGCAGCGTGTCGTAGGTGACGAACTTGACCGAGTCACCAATCGCCGCGCTCATCCGCTTCATGATCGGGAAGTCGAACTGATATCCGTTATGCGCGACCATGACGTCATCGCCGCAGAACGCGCGGAACCTGGGCCAGACGGATTCGAAGAAGGGAGCCGCGGCGACCAGGGCGGGAGAGATCCCGTGTTTCTCCTGCGCCTTCGCCGAGATCGGCACGCGGGGGCGGACGATCTCGCCGACCTCGGCCACGATCTCGCCGCCGCGGACCCGCACGGCTCCGATCTCGACGATCTCCGCGGACTCGATGTCCTTGTCGGTCGTCTCGAGGTCGACGGCCACGAAATCGCGGAAGGCATCACCGAACGCGCGGGTCGCGACCAGCTGGAGAGCCTTGAAGAGGCCGAGGGCGAGCCCGAGCTCCGGCACCTCGCCGGGCCGAAGCAGGAACGCGCCCCGCGGCGGTGGGACGACGTCCGTGGTGAACGTCACATCGCCGAAGCCCGCGCCGTTGAGCATTCCCTTGAGCCCGATCTCCGACCCGCCCATGCGGGGCACCGCCACGAGCACGCGCTTCTTCAACGCCTCGGTCAGCCGATCCGCGAGCGCGACCACGTTCGGGTGGGAGCCGGGGTCGGTCACCTCGTCGGCCCGCTCCTCGAGGGCGTTGCGGTACTCGCCCACGCGCTGGGACAAGAGCTCCTCGATCAACCCGGTAAGCCGGGGTTGACGCTTACCTAACGCCGGGAGGTTCTGGAGCGCGTAGAATGCCCGCCTGATCTTCCGGCCGTCCTCGTGCGCGTGAGGGAGGCTCTTCTCGTACTGCCGCATCCATTTGAGGAGCTTGGCACCTTTCGCCTCCGCCTCGGCTCGGAGGCGGTCGTTGAGCGGCTTGGGCAGCACGATCCGGACGTAGTGCTCGGCCCGGATCGGGTCCTCCGGATTGGCGATCACTTTGACCGCGGCGATCACGTAGCTGACCACCGGATCGTCGGTGATGGCGCGGCCCACCGCCATGCGGCACGGCATGCCCGCCTGCAGAAAGGAGCCTTCGAGCGAGTCGCCGATCGTGTGACGCCGGTAGAGCACCGCGTAGTCACCCCACGCAAGGCCGGACGCCGCGCGGTCGCGCGCGAGGTCGGCGATCAGCCATTCGGCTTCGGTCTTGTCGTCCGGAAACCCGCGAGCAACGACGGCAAACGGCGATTCGCGATCGGCGCGGACCTCGCCCTTCTGCTCGAAGAGGGTCGGATTGATCGTGACCAGCTTCCGGGCCAGGCGGAACACCTCTCGCGGGCAGCGACGGTTCTCGTCCAGAAGCACCCAGTCGGTCATCGAGAAATCGTTCAATAGGTTCTGGAACAGCTCCGGCGTCGCGCCGGTCCAGGAATAGATCGACTGCTCGTCGTCCCCGACCGCGAAGATGTTGCCGTGCGACCGGGCGAGGCGCTTGATGATGCCGTACTGCACCGGGTTGAGATCTTGGAACTCGTCGACGAGCACACATTGCCACCGGCCCGCGATCTCGTCGGCAATCTGTGGACGGGTTTCCAGCAGCTCGGCCGTCTTGAGAACGAGCGTGTCGAAGTCGGCGAGCTGGCGTTTTTCCAGGAATCGGCAGTACCGCTCGAACAGCACCTGGTCTTTATGCTGCAATGCGGCGCCGGTGAAGCGATGAAGGCCGAAGCGGGTCAGCATGTTTCCGTGCCACTTGGACGGCACGTGCAGGCGCCGGAGCACTGCCCGCTGATAGTCGTCGTCCGCGATGCCGAACCCCCGGGCGAGCCCGACCTCCGCGCCGAATTCTCGAAGCAACGCCGCACAAAAGGCGTGAATGGTGCCGCGGGTTATTTTCTCCGCCCGCTCGCCGAGGTCGGACTCGAGCCGGTTGGCGATCTCGTCGGCGGCTTTGTTGGTGAACGTGAAGACGCAGATCCGCTCGGGCGGGATGTCGTGATGCGCGATCAGGCGGTGAATGCGCTGAATGAGGCAGAAGGTCTTGCCGGCGCCGGGCCCGGCGAGCACGACGACGGGGCCGAGCTTGGCCTCGATCGCCTCGAGCTGACGGGGGGAGGGAGTGAACGTCATGCCAGCGGGCGCGCCCAGCCGGAGATGGTGTCGGTGAGCTCGACCATTGCCTCCGCGTTGGTGCGACCGGAGCGCTTGAGCACGGCAAACGAATGGTCGGCGCCCTCGACGACGTGGACCGTGGAGCCCACGCCGAGACGGCTTCCGACTTCGCCGATCAGCTCGAGGTCCGCGAGATCGTCGCGGGTGCCTTGGAGAAACAGCATCGGAACCCGGACGGCATCGAGATGCTCGGCGCGGGTGATGCCCGGTTTGTTAGGCGGGTGCAAGGGAAACCCGAGGAAGGCGAGGCCGCGGACGCC
>JBDTOH010000284.1:0-7454 GCA_039933355.1 Gemmatimonadota bacterium
AAAAGCAGGCGAGTTTCGCACATTCTATTGCCGCTTTCCAATTCCCGGTTCCCAATCGACGGGCAAGCTCATGTCTATGCAGACCATGGTGCGCCGCTCACCGCTGGTGACCTTCTTCATCCTCGCCTTCGCCCTCACTTGGATTTTGCTGCCGCTGCTCAGCGTCCCTCGACCGAGCACCGTCGCCGCGGGAGGCTAATCTCAGCGGATCAGGCCGCGGAGGACCGGGCCATACCGCCGGCTCGAGCGGATCCGCGCTCCACTCCGAAGGACCACGAGGTACTCGCCGTCGCCGGCCGGCTCGACCGTATGGATGGCCGTCAGGCGAACAATGGCCGATCGGTGGATCCGCGCAAATCGGGCGGAATCGAGCGTGCGCTCGAGGTCCTTGATCGCAGCCCGAATTGGAAACCGCTCGGTCGCCGTGTGGAGCCTCACGTAGTTACCCGCTCCCTCGATCCATTCGACCAAGTCGTCCGCAATCAGCCGGATCTTTCCGCCGACCCGGGCCGCAAAACGACGGGGCCCCGGCCGCCCGATCATCCGCTCCTCGATCAGCTTGCGGACGTCGGGATCGGATGCGGGACGGCCTGCCAGGCGTTCGAGCGCGCGTTCGACGGCCTGCTCGAAGCGCGCCGGCACGATCGGCTTGAGCAGGTAGTCCACGGCGTGCCGGTCGAACGCCTGGATGGCATATTCATCGTACGCCGTGACGAACACGACGGCCGGAGGCACCTCGTCGGCCAGCGCCTCGAGCACCTCGAACCCGGAGAGTCCCGGCATCTGGACGTCGAGAAAAACCAGGTCGGGCCCGAGCTCGGAAATTCGCTCGACCGCGCTCGACCCGTCGTCCGCCTCTCCAACGATCTCGATGCCGGGATGCCGGGTGAGCAAGCCGCGGACCCGTTCGCGTGAAGGTCCCTCGTCATCCACGATGACGACCCTGATCATGCTCGAGCTTGCCCCAGTGGAATGCGCAGCTCGACGGTCATTCCCCCGCCAATCGGGGAGCTCACCTCGAGCGCGGCGTTCCCGCGGTACAGGGCGGCGAGCCGCTCGCTGGTGTTGGCGAGGCCGGTCCCTCTCGCCGAATCGCCGGACGCCGCGCCGGGACCGTCGTCGGAAACCGTGAGCACGAGATGGGCGCCGTTGCGCCGTCCCTTGACGCTGATGGACGCCGCTCCTTCCCGTGCTTCCACCGCGTGCCGAAACGCGTTCTCGACCAGCGGCTGCAGGACGAGCACCGGCACCGTCGCGGTCACGAGCGACGGATCGACATCGACCGATACGCTGACCCGGTCACCGAATCGCTCCCGCATGATGCCCACATACGCCGCCAGCAGCTCGAGCTCACGATCGAGCCCGACCACCGGACTCTTGCTCCCGTCGAGCGCGCTTCTGAGGAGCGCTGCCAGCCCGGCCACCATCCGGTCGGCGACCATCGGATCCCGATTGAGCGCAGTCGAGATGGCTTGCAGCGTGTTAAAGAGGAAATGGGGCTGGAGCTGAGCCGTGAGCGCCTGGAGCCGGCTTTCGGCGGCCTGCGCCCGCAACGCATTCTCCGCGTCCCGAGCCCGAAGCAGGTGGACGACGAGCGCGACGACGATGAACGGGACCGCTTCGAGCGCGATTCGCCGCGGGTCGAGCGTGACGGCCCACGGCAATTGCACCGCCCCGAGCCAGCGGGCCGTGGCCAGGTCGGACGTCACGAGAGAGACGAGCGCGCCGACCAGGACGAACGCGCCTAACAATATCGACAGGGTCCGGCTCGACGGGGGCCGGGAGAGGCGCCAGAAAACCGGCATGGCGAGCAGAGCGAGAAGCCACGCCCACCAGGTGAGCAGCGTAAGCTCTTTGCTGAGACCGGGCGCCGAGCGCCGCAGCATGGTCGGGCCCGGCGGAGGCCACAGCGACACGGAGCCGTGGCCGTGCCAGGAGAGATAAATCACCGCGCCGACGAACAGCGCCGCGAAGACGCCGTACGCCGAGGCCCGCGAGATCCGCATTGAGGAAGTCTAATCCGATGCGATCACCACGGTGACCACCGTGACGAACGCCTCGGGCCGCCCCGAGGCGCGATAGCGAGTGAGCGTCACGCCCTTGAGGTCGGGCGAGACCATCCGCGCAGCGTCGCCGCGGCAAGCGGTCGGTTGCAGAAGTCCCGAGCCGTTCGGCCGGACCGCGGCTCCGGATTCGACGTTCCGCGATTTCATCTTGAGTCCCCGGCTCCGGCCGGCTGCTAGCTCCTCGGCGGGCGGGATACCCAGCCTCCGGCGGAGCATCAGGTTGACCGCGCTTGTTGTTTCTGTTTGGGCTGCGGCCGGTCCTCGCCCCCACGCCAGCAGCGCGCCGGCTTCGTTCGTCACGATCCAGACCGCGCGCTCGCCGGTCCCGAGCGATGCAGCCTCCGGGAATTTCTCCGCGACGACCGCGGGAGCAACGCCGGCAATCGGCGGGACCGGCGATGTCTGGGTGGCACGAGTCGTTTCGGGAGCGGTGGGCTTGGCGGCGTCGGCGCAGGCAGTCAACGCCGCGACGAGGACGAGACGTTTCATGGCTGGGACTCCTCGAGATGCAAACAGGATGAACGCGGGACGGACCCAGGCGGCGCATAACGTTCTGCGCCGGGGACACGGAGCATTGTCGATGAGCAGACCGAGAGGAACAAGGCCGGATGGTTCGGGCTGCGGCGTTATCGGTGTGAACCGACGCCCCTGACCCGGCGACAGCGAGAACCCGGACGATCAAGTGCGACGCGCCCGGTTTGTTGCGGAGCAATTCGTTCTGATCGGCGCGTTCGATCCGAGCGGCGCCTCAAAACCCGTGCAACGGTCAGCGGCCGCCGCGCCAATAGCCGTCCTGCCAATACCACCCGCGACGATCGTGAGCCCAATGTCCCTCGACCCAGCGGCGTCGGCCCGCGTCAGCCCACTCCCCTCGAACCCATTTGAACTCGTCCCGGTCCCAGCGCCAGTGGCCGCGGATCCATATGTATCCTTGTCCAGGCGGGCGACCGCGCTCCTCCGCGCGGTCCATCGGTGGGTGACGTTGTGCGTACACGATGCCGGGGCGCGGGGGCGGCGCACAACTCGATGCGCCGATGACGGCGAAGCCCAACAGGAGCGAATAACTCCACCGGCTGAATCGATCGATGGTCACGGGTCACCTTCCTCGAGAATGCACTACCTGGCTAGAGTTCGTCGCAGCCGTCAGGTAGGAGACGCTGAGCGAGGGGCGATGTTGACTGGGCGTCGTGAACCCGAACCCCGGGCCTGGGAAGCGCGGCGTTAGTGAACACGGGCCCAGGCGTCCGTCCAGACGGAGACTCATACGAGGTGCCCATGCCGAAACAGACTGCCCCCGGATCCAGTCCCGCCGACCTGCCGTCGGTGGTTGTTCCAGGAGCTCCGTTCGAAGCTCCGGAGCCTCCGGAAACCGCGACTTCACCGGCGACGGCCGCGCCCAAGCCGCCGGAGCGGATCCATCTTGTCGTCGTGACTACTCGGGCCGTTCAGCCTGGGGACGACGCCCTCCCGGGCGCGACGCTGATCACCCGGTTCTGGCATCCTCGCGACCACCGCTGGAGCGAGAATGCGTTCGAATCGCTCGAGCATGCCAGCCGCCTGTTCGTCGAGGAGAGCGGCTGGATTCTCCGCCAACAGCAACCGCTGGATTTGCCGCGAGCCTTCGAGCTGATCTTCGAAGCCCGTCGGAGCGATTTCACCGGTCCGACGACCGAGGAGATCCTGGATGACGTGGGGTTGACGCCGAGGGACGTAGCGGGTCTCATCGACAAGGTCGATCGCGACAAAGACTCGGGCTGAGGTCGGAGCCGTCCGAAGTTGGGGTGCCGGTGGTCGAGCCCGGGTTGGTCGTCGCAGCTCCGGAACGAAGGCACGGCTGGTGTTTGAAGAACCGATGGCCCGAGCGTGCGACCGACTTGGGAATCCATGGTCATTGGAAGACCGAGCCACGCGGCGGGCTGACGTCTTTCACGTAGGTGAAGCCGCCAAGACGCAGGAGGGCACGAGGCTCGAAGCATGACTCGGGCGAGCTGAAGCGCGAGGACCCTGAGACTGGGGCGACAGGAATCGAACCTGTAACCTTCCGGTTAACAGCCGGACGCTCTGCCAGTTGAGCTACACCCCAATGAAACGGCGCCCTCAACGACCGGGCGCCGAACGCCCGGTAGGATACCCGGGAGCGGGGGATCCGGTCAACACCTCGACGCCCCGCGCGCGCTCCCAACCGAGGCGTCCACCGCACCGATCGAATCCAGTGGCGCTCTCTTGTCCTCTTGACGGTCTAGAGGTCGGCGGCTACCTTGTCTCATCTAGTCGATCTAGAGGACTCGAATGACCCGGAAGAACACCGAGCTCCTCCAGGGAACCCTCGATCTCATCGTCCTCAAGGTCCTCCAAGCCGGGCCGGCCAACGGCTGGCAAATCACCCAAAGCATCGAAGTCCTCTCGAAAGACATCCTCCGGGTCAACTACGGGTCCCTCTACCCCGCGCTTCAGCGACTCGAGACCCGCGGCTGGCTCGAATCCGAGTGGCGGCCGTCGGAGAACAACCGGCGGGCGAAGTACTACACACTGACCGCCGCCGGCCGAAGGCAACTGACCGCCGAACGAGAGACGTGGGAGCGATTCTCCGATGCGCTCGGAGCGATTCTCGGCACGACCTGAGAGGACCATCCACCGATGCTCCATCGCCTCCGCCGGGCCATCCGGCTGCTGATCCAACCCGACCGGGAGGATCACGAGCTCCGCGAAGAAATCCGCTACCACCTCGACAACGACGTTAGGCTCGGCATGGCGCGCGAACTGAGCGCCGAGGCGGCTCGGGCGACTGCGCTCGGAAAGCTCTGCCGGGTGCCCGAGGTGAAGCAGGCGGTCCGGAGCGCGCGGCCGTGGGCCTGGCTCGACGAGACCCGCCAGGACGTCCGGTACGGGTGCCGGCTTCTCCGGAAAAACCCGTTCCTCTCCCTGGCGACGGTTCTCACGCTTTCGTTAGGCATCGGGCCCAACATCGGCATCTTCACCGTCATGAGCGGCCTGCTGCTGCGCCCCCGGGTACGCATCGACCCGGAGCAGTTCATCCACCTCGTTCCGAGGTACTCGAGCAAGCTCGCGGCAAGGGAGGAGCACCGTTCCGGCTTCAGCCTGAACGATTTCCGGGCGTACCAGGCCGGCGCCCGCACCGTCGAGACGCTCGCCGCCTGGAGCACCACCAGGACGACGCCCGGCGAGGATGCCGCGACCGGCTCGCCCTCCTCGTGTCGTGCGACTTCTTCTCGGTGTACGAGCTCGGCAAACCCTTGCTCGGCCGGATCTTCCTGCCCGAGGAATGCGAGTCGCCGGGAGGCGCCCCGGTGGTCGTCCTCAGCGAGCGGATCTGGCGCCGCGAGCTCGCCGCCGATCCCCGCATTCTCGGCACCGTGCTGGTTCTCAACCGCCACCCGTTCACCGTCGTGGGGATCGCGCCGGACAACTTCCCCGGCCGCCTCAAGGGCGATTTCTGGTTCCCTTACACCGCCGCCGCCACCTTCTTCATGGGCAAGGACTACTTCCGGGATGCGGACACCCCGTGGCTCACGCTCGAGGGCCGAGTTCGCGCGAGAAGCTCGCGGAGAGACGCGGAGAGCGAGCTCCGAGTGATCGCGGGACGACAGGACCGCCTTCAGCGGGACCGAGAGACCACTCTGACGGTGACGGACGGATCGATGCTGAGCGAGCTCGCGGTCGAGACACCACGGCTCCTCTGGATGGCGCCGCTCGTGCTCGGCGCGCTCACCCTGGTGCTCCTGCTCGCGGGCATCAACGTGACGGTGCTGCTCCTTTCGAGAGCCGCCGACCGGCGGCGGGAGATCGCGGTTCGGCTCGCGGTCGGCGTCGGGCGGGGTCGGCTGCTCCGGCTGTTGCTGGTCGAAAGTCTCATTCTCGCGTCGATCGCCGGGACGATCGGAGCAGTGGTGGCCTACCAGATGCCCGTGGCGTTCACGCGGCTGTTCCCCGAGGCGCCCTTCTCACGCCTAACGCCGGACTGGACGGTGCTGGCCTACCTCGGCGGAATCACGCTGCTCGCCGGCGTCGTGGCCGGGCTCGCGCCCGCTCTCGAAGCGTTCCGGGTCGACCTCGCGGCCACGCTCAAAGGCCAAGACCGGGGACTCGGGTCCGGGACCCGGAGATGGCGGCTACGCGATCTCCTCATCGGCGCTCAGGTGGCGCTCAGCCTCGTCCTCTTGATCGGCGCCGGGATCTTCGTGCACGGCGAGCAGCGAATGGCCGCGAGCGATCCCGGCTTCGAGACGCACCACGTCCTGGTGGTCGGCCTCCGTCCGACCCGCCACTACGACGGACCGGAGGCAGGTGCATTCTTCGAAGCGCTCGAGCGGCGGCTCAGGGCTGAGCGGCGAATTCGATCGGTCGGCTTCGCCAGCGAACCGCCGTACGCCGTGATCGACGAGGACGTCTCGCAGGGAACGGAGGTCCGCCTGCCGAGCGAGCAGAACGGCGGCGGGCGCCACGTCGCGGTGACGGTTGTCTCCTCGGAGTATTTCGCCGCGCTCGGCATTCCAATCCAGCGGGGACGGGGGTTCAATCCGGCCGAAGACAACGGAAGGGAGCAGGCGCACGGGGCCGTCGTCTCCGAATCGTTCGCGCGGCTGTACTGGCCTAACGACAATCCTCTCGGCAAAGTCGTCGTGACCGAAGACGGCGCGTCGCTCGAGGTGGTCGGGGTCGCCCGGGACACGAAAACGGAGCGCTTGGGCGTGGCGGGCGCGGTCCAGTTATATCGGACCGGCAGCCCTCGCTCATTCAGCCAACTCCTGCTGGTCCGGTTCGACGGCGACGTGGCGAGCGTGGCGAACGCGGTCAGACAGGCTGTCAGGGCGGGCGATCCCGATCTCCTTGCGGACCCGCAAACGCTTCAATTCATGATCGGCCAGACAGCATCGATCGTCTGGAAAGTCGCGAGCATGGTGCTGATGCTGGGAGCGCTGGCGGTCACGCTCGCGGTAGTCGGAATCTTCGGCGTGGTCTCGTTCACGGTGCGGCGCCGAACCAAGGAGCTCGGCATCCGCAGGGCGCTCGGGGCAAGCCAGAGCCAAATCGTTCGCATGGTAGTGGCGACGGGCCTTCGCCCGATCGGAGCCGGGATCGCCGCGGGGCTCGCGCTCTCGGCGGCGGGATCGCTGGTCCTCGAGCAAACCCTCAAGGCTATGCCCTTGCCGGTCGAGCCTCGAGATCCGTGGGCTTTCATAGCGGTTTCAGCGCTGCTCGCGGCCACGGCCGTCGCGGCGATGCTCGGCCCCGCCCTCCGCGGCGCGCGCTCCGACCCGAACGAAGCGCTGCGCCAGGAGTGAGGGACGGGCGGTTCAGCTGTCCCCGTGATATCGCTTCTTGGGCTTGGCGGCCGCGGCGGCCGCGGCGGTCGCCGGCGCCGGCTTG
>JBDTOH010000285.1:0-7430 GCA_039933355.1 Gemmatimonadota bacterium
TTCACCTCCGCGTCGAGGCGGCGGGCGTCAATTTCGCCGATCTCTTGATGCGGGCCGGTCTCTACGGCACCGTTCCGCCGATGCCCTATAGCCCCGGATTCGAGGCAGCGGGT
Organism: Gemmatimonadota bacterium; assembly: GCA_039933355.1. GTDB lineage: Bacteria > Gemmatimonadota > Gemmatimonadetes > Gemmatimonadales > GWC2-71-9 > SHZU01. Next base: position 114 of record JBDTOH010000285.1, read on the forward strand.
GTGGTCGAACGGATCGGACCCGAAGTGCGCGATTGGCGCCCCGGAGACCGGGGCGTCGCTCTGGTCCGGTTCGGCGCCTATGCGCGCGACCTAATCGTCGCGGCGCCCAATCTCTTCCGCTATCCGGAGTCGCTTACACCCATACAGGCCGCCACCATCCCGGTGGCCTTTCTCACCGCCTGGGTGGCGATCCACGAGACGGCCCGGGCGCGCCCCGGCGAGACGCTACTCGTCCTCAATGCCGCCGGCGGGGTCGGCACCGCGGCGGTGCAGCTCGGACTTCGCCATGGGATGCGGGTGATTGGCACCGCGGGCGAGGCTCGGAAGCGCGAGTTCGTCACCGGCTCGCTGGGTGCGACGGCTTGCTTCGATTCAAAGGGAGACTGGGAACGGGAGATCGCTTCCCTGCTCGGCCCCCGCGGAATCGACGTCGCGCTCGACGCCACCGGCGGCCGAGCGACCGCGTCATGCCGGCGGCTGCTGGCGCCGCTCGGCCGGCTCGTGTTCTACGGGCTGAGCGCCGCCATGCCGGGCGGCCGGCGCAACTTCTTCCAGATGGCGCGGGCCTGGCTCGAGACCCCGCGCTTCCATCCGCTCTCACTGATCGAGCCTAACATCGGTGTGGCCGGGATTCACTTGCTCCACCTGCAGGCCCGCGAGGGCATCCTCCGCCCGATGCTGGAGCAGATCTTTGCGGCCGTCGCCGCGAGCGAGCTCCGGCCGGTGGTGGACCGGACCTTCCCGCTCGACCGATCGGGCGCGGTGGAGGCACATCGCCACCTCCACCAGCGCCGAGCGTTAGGTAGGGTCGGATTGGTGGGACCGCTCTCGGGATAACGGCCCCGGTTGTGACTACGGCGCGACGGCCTCCGCGTGGTTGTTCCCGGTGTTCGGATCCGGGGTATCGCTCCACGCGAACACGCCGACCCGCGGCACCACGTAGCTGGGCGGCCGGCTGATGGTGAGATTCACGGTCCGGGTCGCATTGACGAACATCGCGCCGAAGGCGCAGTGCACGAACGCGTTCGAGACCCCGGTCGCGCCGTTGTTCGTGGGCGGCTGCTGGCAGCCGGGCGGAACCGCGAGCACGTGGCTCTCAGGCGGCAGGAAGATGTTGAGCCGGACGTTCTGGGCGTCGTCGTCGTTGTTGCTCAGCACGACAACCTGGATGTTGATCGAGGGTCCCTGAAGGGCAGCCCCCGGCGAGACGGTGGTCGGCGGAGCGATCGGCGACCCGGCCCCGCGAATCGGCGCAACCGGCGGCCGCATCGGCACCGGCCGGCCGGCCGTCACGCTGAAGCTCTGAATCTGAACGTCGGCCTGGCCGACGGCCTGCGCCGCTGCGGGCTGGATTCCCGCGGCGACTGCCGCGGCGATGAGTACGGCGAGCGATCGGTACATGGTTCATCTCCTGGAAACAGTTGACCGTCCCTGACGTTGACCTGCGATTCTCAGCGCACCATTCACCGTGCGATTGCCACGCTGACTTGCGAGCATGCGGACCCGTTCTGAATCTTCGCGCAGACGTTGTACCGATACGTCGCGCCGTTCCAGAGCGAGGAGTCGTCGTACCGGGCCGTTCCACCAGGCAGCTTCATCGGACCCCAGCTGTCGCGGATCCAATCCATCGGTTCAGTGCCCTTGCCGCGGAGGATCATGATCTCCGTCGCGCCCGCGGGCGGGGTCCACGTCAGCGTCGCGCGGCCCGGGCCGGGCGACGTCGCCGTGAGCCCGGTGAGCGCGACCGTGGCCGGGATGTCGATCCGGGTTACGCCGGTGAAGGCGATCGGCGCGGACGGGAAGATGCTGAGCAGTTTGTAGTAGTAGGTCTTTCCGCGCTGCGGGCTGCTGTAGTCGCGGACCCAGTTCTGCGCCCAGCTCGCATTGGTCACTTCGGTGAACGGACCGTACTCCCCGTCGCCCCGGAACAGCTTGAAGCCGGTCGCGCCGTTGCTGTTCCACCAGCGGAAGTCGACGATGCCTGGACCGCTACCGGCGTACGTCACCCCGCCGAACCCGGTCACCGGCGGAGAGCCCACCACCACCTCGACCTTGGTCGACGTCGCCGGATCGCCGAAGCGGCGGTTGCCGTTCATGAAGTAGGCGATCACCTGGTAGTTCGCGAGGCCGGGCGGCATTTGCGCAATCGCGAAGCTTTGTGCCTGCGTCGTCTTCGGGATGGGGAGACCCGTACCGCTCACCTCGTACGCGCTCGCTCCCGGAACCTTGTCCCAGGTCAGCGTGATGTCGCCGTACGCCACCGAGCTTGCCTGCAACGTCGCGGTGATCTGCGCCGTGATCACATGAGTCGCGACCGATGCCTTGAGGTTCGCCGGATTGGTCGGCTTGGTCGTGCGGGTCATCACCGGAGCGGAGGTGCCGGCTCGACCGTCTGGATACGTTGCGGTGATCCGGTATTGCACCGAGGTCTGCGGGTCGAGACCGATGTCGGTATACGCTGCCGTTCCCGCCGTGCCCGCCATGGTCCACTGCGCTCCCGCCGGATCGAGGCTTCGCTCGACGTTATAGCTCGCCACCCCCGCCATCCCCGGCCACGCCAACGCCACGCTGGTAGGTGCCGGCGTCACCGCGACATTCGCCGGTCCGGGTCCGGCCAGCCGAGCGATCGGCTTGTTGTTGAGCTGCCGAGCCCCCGTCGCGAGGTTCCCGCGCGCGGCCAGCTGCGGCTGCGGCATCGTGAACGCCGTGGGCGCCGTCGCCCCCACCCGACCATCCGCGTACTCGGCCACGACTCGGTAGTAGTAGGTCGCCCCGAACGTCGTGTTAGGATCGGCGAACGGCGGCGCGGGGATCTGACCGGGTGTGACCTCGACGAAATTCGCCGCGTCCGTGCTCCGATGGACCCGATACCCCGCGGGCGCTGCTACCGGCGCCCAGCTCACCATGACCGCAGTGCCCGACGCGGTGACCTGCACTCCGGTCGGAGCCGGGCCGGCGATGGTCATCGGGGCTCTGAGGGACGGCGTGCCGGGCGGCATCCGAGACGGCCGCTGGGCCGAGGCCGTCACCGCCTGAAGCGCGAGGAGCGACGTCGCGAGAGCGCTGCTGAGGCCACGAGGAGTCATTGAGCCGCACCTTTCATCCGTGTGCCAGAGTGGTCTGCCCGCTCCGAGGCGCTCCGGCCTCGGCACGCTCCCGATCAGGGAGCTCGTTCCTTCAACCGCACGATGTTTCCGCGGACGAACTCAGCTGCGGTCCCGGTGCCTTTCGCCGTGCTGAACTTCTCGAGCACCGTCTGCACCATGATGGTGCCGATCAGGCGCTCGGGCGCACCTAACGCCTTCCCCGTCTCCGGATCGACCAGCGCCGGCTGCGCCTCGTACACTTCGAGCTCGAGCCCCGGCCGCATTCCGTCCGCGAGCGCCGCGTTGAGGTACACGACACCGTCGCGGACATCGACAATCCGCCCGCTCCAGCGGATCCTGGGCATCCCCATCAGGATCGCCACGACCCCGTTCTCGATCGCCTGGCGCGACGCCTGGCCGAGCGGTGTGGTCATCTGCGCGTCGGCGCTGTACTTCTTCTCGTCCTTCACCAGGTCCGCGGCAACGCCCGTCTGGCTCGCCTTGCCCTTCCCCTTCGCCGCGTAGATGACCTCTCCGGTGGACGCGTCGATCAGCCGGAGATCGATGATCACCTCGGCCGAAACCCGCTCGCTCGCCACGGACAGCCCCTTGATGACGTTGGTGAGCGAGCCGCCAAGGCTCGACTTGCCGAACGTGAACCCGGTGATATCGCCGGTGATGAGCACCTGGGCGCCCATCAGCGCACCCTGCTGCGCCGCCGTCTCCTTCGTGGTCCGGCCCGCTGCGCCGAGTGCTTGCTCCTGATCGACCTGCTGCATCGCGGCTCGCTCGAGCACCACGAACCGGCCGGTCTTGATCAGCACCGACGTCAGCATCTCGGTGAGACCGCGCGCGAACTCGGTCGGTGGCGGGATCGCGATCGTCACGGTCGTCTGAGTTGCCGGCGGCTGTCCGTACGGCTGGACTTGCTGCTGCTGCATCGGCTGGTTCATCATCGGCTGCTGGGTCATCTGGAGCTTGAGCGCCGATCCCGAGAGATCCATGACGGCCACCCGGAGCCGTTGGGTCGTCCCATTCAATGCTTGCTGGGCGTGCGCCGACGACACCGCCGTCAACGCGCCCCCCACGAGCATCATCCGGCGCATCATCGTCCCACCGAGGCTACGGGAATCAATTGGCCGGCGCGCCGGGTCCAGATCGCGACCGCGGCGGTCCCAAAGCACCGCGCCGCCTTGGTCGCGGCCGGCATGCTGAGAGCGGCCTGCGCCGCGCAGTGCTTGAGCGCGGTCGTTCCCCGGCTGTCGATCACCATTCCAAACCGAAGCCCCATCCCCAGGAGCGAGACGAGCGACACCAGCAGCCCGACGATCCGGAAGCGGCCAAACGGCATGAGACCCCCGATTCCCATGGTGTACCTCCGCTGAGTGTCCGACCATCATCGGACTTCAAAAGTGACGACGGCCGGCATCGCGAAATCGCCGATGTCGTTAGGCGCGAACAGGGCGACCACCCGCCAGGAGTAGAGCCCCGGGTTGAGCGGCGTCTCGTAGACCACCCGATCGGGCGACCATTCGGCCGCGTTCACCGCCGAGACCCGGTGCTCCGTGTTGGTAACCCGCCAGGTCCGCTTGTCGGTGATGGCGCCGAGGAGCAGATACGCGTGCGCCCCGCCGACCGACTCCCACTCGAAGCGCACTCGCGGCGAGCCCGCGGCACCGACGAGGCCGAGCACCTGGCTGGCCTGGACGCGGGGCGGATTGTGAGCTTGGACCGCGGCCTGATGCGGTCTCCTCTGCACCGGCCCGCCGGTCGGCTCCGATTTAGGATTGCGCGCCTGCCCCGCCAGGGAAGTGGCCCAGAGGGCCCCGGCGAGGAGCGCGGTCCCGCTCCTGAATAGCACCGTCATTGCGCTACCCGTTCGGCGTAATTGTTGGAGGGCATCGGGTCGGGCGTGTCGCTGACCACGAAGGCCGCTACCCGCATCGGCACGTTCAGCGCGGGCGTGCTGGTCGCGAGCATCACCTCGCGAACACCGCGCACCGGGATATCGCCCAGGTCACACGAGATGTGCGCGTTGAGCGTCGAGAGGCCGGCGATGCTGCTGGCCCGGCAGCCGGGTGAGAGGCGGGACACGCCGACACCCACGGGCAGCAGGATCTCGAGCCGGGCATTCCGGGCGTCGTCATCGTTGTCGCTGGTGACGACGACCCGGGCGTTGAGCGATCGCCCCTTCACGGCGATCAGCTCGATCGACTGAATCCGGATGTCGGCCTGCCAGATCTTCTGCGGCGGCGCCGGCGCCGGCGCGGCGCCGAGCAGCCCGACGAGAGCGATGCCGGCAAATCCACGAGCGTTCATGGCTTGAAGTCCGCCGGAAGCCGGATGATCTCGACCTTGGAGTCGCCTGGTTTCGGCGGCTTCTTCTTGGGATCGAGCTCGGTCGGATAGACGCCGAGCACGCGGAGCTTCGGCTCTTGGACTCCCGCGACGAGAAGGTGGGCCCACAGCTTCTGCAGCCGGCGCCGCGGGATCACTGTGTCGGCGGGCGCCTTGCCGTCCGTCTCGGCGGGAATGTTGAGGATGTAGCTGCCCTCGACGGCCTGGAGCGCCTCGACCAGCACGGCGAGGTCGTCCTCGAACCCGGCCTCGAGCGCGTCGCTGCCTTCGATGAACTTGACGCCCTTGAGGAACAGCTTGCCGTGGGCGAGGTCCTTGATCATGGCCTCCTTCGACTGGGGACCCCGTCCCAGGAAGCCGCCTAACGCCTTCGCCGCCTTTCCCGCCATCGGCGCCGCGGCCGCTGCGCCCGCGATCATCGCGCCGGCCGGGGTCGCCCCGATCAGCATCTTGGTCATATTCGGACCCTGCGCCGCCGCGCCGGCCGCCTGCATGGCCGCTGCCTGGGCCGCGGCCGCCTGGGCCTCTGCGGTGCCCGGTTGGCCCGGCATGACCGCCGTGAGCTGCTGCGGGGTGAGGCAGACCACGTTGGCGGAGATATTGGCCAGGGTCGCCGCAGTATCGACGGTCCGCTTGCCTGCCAGGCGCTTCTTGGCCGCTGACACCAACGTCTGACCCGCCGTTGGGGCGATCACGACCGGCTGACCCAGGCCCGCTGGGACCGAGCCGACGCGTTGGGGTGTGGTGCCGGCCGGGCAACTCACCCCAGCCAGCTCGCCGGTTCCGAGGATGCCGGCCAGACTCTTGCCCTTCGAACCCAGGAGGGAGTCGACGGCCATCCCGGCTACGCTGGTGACCGCGCTGTCGACCAGCTTGCCGGCCAGCTGCCGCAACCGGCTTTTCTTCGGCACCTGGGCCGAAGCGGTGGTGGAGCCCAGGGCCACTGCGAGAAGGAACAAAACGGTCGTTCGCATACGGCACCGCCCTTGGTCGAAGGCCTACAGAGTTACCAGTGCTTGCATTCGTTGGATCAGCACGGCTAGAATCGGAAAGCAACATCGCTGGCCTACATCATTCAGGATTCATCCGGACCCTCATTTCTCTATCATCTGAGCGTAACGTGTTGCGACTCCGAACCTTCGGCGGGCTATGGATGGAGAGCTCGAAGGAGGTTGCGGACGCGAGGCCGCGGCCCCGGCGGCTGGCGCTGCTGGCGATCCTGGCGGCCGCCGGCAACAAGGGAATGAGTCGCGAGCGCCTCCTCGGAATCCTCTGGCCGGACAGCGAGCCCGACCGCGCCCGCCACGCCCTCTCTCAGACTCTGTACAGCCTCCGGCGGGACGTCGGGGCCGACATCGTGGTCGCCACGGCTCAGGACCTCCGGCTCGACCCTACCCAGATCAGCTCCGACCTCGCCGACTGCCGCGCCGCGATCCGGGCCGAGGATTGGAATCGAGCCGCCGAGCTGTACCGAGGTCCGTTTCTCGACGGCTTCTACCTCGCCGACGCGGAGGAGTTCGAGCGGTGGGTGGATGAAGAGCGGCTCAGCATCAGCAAGGAGGCCGCCAAGGCGATCGAGGCTGCCGCCCGAAGCGCGACCGAGCAGAAGGAATTCGAGCGGGCGGCCGGGCTCTGGCGAACCCTGACGGCGGTTGATCCTTTGAGCAGCCGCTTTGCCGCGGCCTATATGCAGGCCCTCATGGCCACCGGCGAGAGCGGGGGCGCCTTGGCCCATGCGAAGGCCCACGCCGACGCGGTCCGGCGCGAGCTGAACGCCGAGCCGGACGCGGCCGTCACCCGCCTCGCGGACCAGCTCCGGGAAACGAGCGACCCGCCTCAGGTCGAGCGGCGGCGGGCGGTCTCGCCCGGGCTT
>JBDTOH010000286.1:0-7400 GCA_039933355.1 Gemmatimonadota bacterium
CGGCCGGCCGCCCGCTCGGCGCCGAGATCACATTCGATACCGATCCCAAGGCGGCCGAACCGCCACGCTGGTACGAGATCGTGGGCGTGGTCGGCGATATTCGTCAGACCCCGAGCCAGACCGAGCAGCCGCCGGAAGTATTCATCCCGTACCACGACACGTTCTGGCCGCTGTCGGTGTTCGTCGTGCGGGCCAATGGGGATCCGCGGGGCCTGACCGCCGCCGCGCGCCGGGCGATCGCGTCCGTCGACCCGAACCAGGTCGTCGATGCGATCGGGCCGTTGGAAGAAGACCTGGTCGCGGTGACGTCGGACTCCTGGACCCGCGCCGTCATGGTCGGGCTGTTCGCGCTGACCGCGCTCGCGCTCGCGGCTGTCGGACTGTACGGAGTCCTGGCGAGCGAAGTGGCGCAGCGGCAGCAGGAGATCGGCGTGCGGCTCGCGTTAGGCGCCGAGCCCGCCCGGGTGCTCCGGATGGTAGTCGGCGGCGGGCTCGGCGTCGCGCTGGTCGGGCTCGGCCTCGGCGCCCTCGGGGCGGCCGCGCTCGGAAGCGTGCTCGCCAGCCAGCTCTACGGAGTCCGGGCCACCGATCTGGCGTCGTTCGTCGGGGCGGGGGTGGCCTTGTTGGTCGTCGCGGCCCTGGCGAGCTACGTCCCGGCGCGGCGGGCGGCCCGGCTCGATCCGATGACGGCGCTTCGGCGGGAGTGAGCGAGGGAGTCGTCGGTCCGCAGGCGAAGCCAGTGCGACTAGGGCGTGCCGGAGCGGGCCCAGTAGAGCGCCGTGTTCACGGCTCGGTCCCATCCTCGCCGCCACGCGGCGCGGGCGGCCGGATCGGCACCGGGATGGAAGGTCGTGAGGCGGCGGGTCGACCCGAACGCCTCGAGGTTGGGCCACACGCCTACAGCAAGGCCTGCCAGCGCCGCCGCACCTAACGCGGTCGTCTCGATCAGGTCGGGCCGCTCGACCGGCACGCCGAGCAGGTCGGCCTGGAACTGCATCAGCCAGTCGTTCGCGGTCGCGCCACCGTCAACCCGGAGCCGGGAAAGCGCGAGCCCCGTCCTCGCCAACATCCCTTCCAGCAATTCGGCGCTGCTGAACGCCATCGACTCGAGCGCGGCGCGGACCAGGTGCGCCCTCGTCGTCCCCCGCGTGAGCCCGACGATCGTCCCCCGCGCCTCCGGCTCCCAGCGGGGCGAGCCCAACCCGACGAACGCGGGCACGAACGACACCCCTCCCGCATCGGGCACCGAGCGAGCCAAGGCCTCGGAGGCGGCCGCGTCGGGGAGGATGCCGAGACCGTCACGGAGCCACTGAATCACAGCGCCCGCAATGAAGACACTTCCTTCGAGCGCATACCCAATGCCTCCGACCGCATCGCACGCAACGGTCGCGAGAAGCCCGGGCGGCGGCGTCGGAGGGGTTTCGCCGGTGAACAGGAGCAAGAACGCGCCCGTGCCGTACGTATTCTTGGCGAGGCCGGGAGCGGTGCACCCGTGCCCGAACAACGCCGCCTGCTGATCTCCGGCGATCCCCGCGATCGGAAGGCGCGCACCTAACGGCTCCGGGTCGGTCTCGCCGACAATTCCGCTCGACGGAACGATCTCGGGCAGCAGCGACTCCGGAATGTCGAAGAGCCGAAGCAGCTCGGGATCCCAGGCGCGGGTATGGAGATTGAACAGAAGAGTACGGGACGCGTTGGTCGGGTCGGTCGCGTGGACTCGACCGCCGGTGAGCTTGGCAATGAGCCAGCTATCGGTGGTGCCCATCGCCAGCTCGCCCGCTTCGGCTCGGCGGCGGAGCGCCGCGTCGCGGAGGAGCCATTCCACCTTCGTCGCCGAGAAATATGGATCGAGCAGCAGACCGGTCCGCTGGCGAACCATCGGCTCGACTCCCGCCGCCCTGAGCTCGGCGCAGCGCTCCGTGGTCCGCCGGTCCTGCCAGACGACCGCCGGTGTCACCGGCTCGAGCGTCCGGCGATCCCACAGCAGCACCGTCTCCCGCTGGTTCGTGATGCCAATGGCATCGGGCCGCTCCCCACACGTGCGCAAGGCCTCACGCGCGGACTCGAGCGTCGAGCGAACCAAGTCTGCCGGATCGTGTTCGACCCAGCCGGGTCGCGGGAAAAGCTGGGGGAATTCGCGTCCGGCCTGTGCGAGGACGTTTCCCTCCTGGTGGACGACGAGCGCACGGCTGGAGGTAGTGCCTTGGTCGAGGGCGAGGATGGAGGGCATTCACAGAATCTAGGGTGGAATCGGGGACTGGGGGATCGGGGGACGGGGCACCGGGGACCGGGTACTGCCTTGGGGGACGGTTCTTGCTTAACAGTTTTGAGGGGTGGAGCGTCGGCTTCTCACTGTTGCTCATCAGGGAGTACCCATGCACCGGTTGATAGTGCTGGTCGTTGTCGCATTCGCTGCGGGAGCTGCTTCTGCTCAGGAGCATCCTCATGATGCCAGGCAGGAGGCGGCGGTGGATGAGTCGATGAGCGGGCACCTGATGGCGACCAAGCATCTCGTGCTGACGCCGACGCGCCGGCCGACTCACGCGGATTCGGCGCGCGCCGCCGAGATCGTGGCGACGCTCGAGCGGAGCATCGCACCATACCGCGATCCTGCGGATGCGGAGCGGGACGGGTTCAGGCGGTTCCCTGCCGAACGTGAAGAGCCAGCGGACCTTCCACTACACGAAGACCTCGAACGCCATTGGCGCCGCGCTTCGGTTCGACCCCGCGGCACCGACGTCTCTGCTCTACCGTCCTGATGCGCACGGGAAGCTCGTGCTGGTCGGCGCGATGTACACCGCTCCAGCGCGCGTTTCGGAGGACGAGCTGGACCGGCGGTTCCCCCTCAGCATCGCGAGCTGGCGCCAGCACGTGAACCTGTGTCTTCCGAAGAAGGGCGATGAGCAGCGGTGGCTCGAGACGCGCGGCGGCAAGATGCTGTTCGGCCCTGAGGGCTCGATTGCGACCGAAGCGGATTGCGCGGAGGCGAACGGGCGGTTCGTGCCGGTGCCCTTCGGATGGATGCTGCATGTGGGGACTGGGAGCTCGAGGCTCGGAATTGGGGACCATCACGCGAGCTAGGAGCTCATCGAGCGGCTATCTTATTGCGCGAATGCCGTTCCCGGTCCCCCAACCCCAGTCCCCATCCCATGACCTATACCACGCTCCTCTTTGACGTCCGCGACGCGATCGCATTCATCACGATCAACCGTCCCGACAAGCTCAACGCGCTCAACCAGACCGTCATCACCGAGCTGAGTCAGGCCGCCGAGGTCGTCGTGGGCGATCCCGCGATCAAAGCGGCGATCCTGACCGGCGCCGGCCCCAAATCGTTCGTGGCCGGTGCCGACATCTCGGGGTTCGACGGCCTCGACGCGCTGTCCGCTCGGGCGCTCTCCATGCGCGGCCAGGCGGTGTTCCGCCGGTTCGAGCAGTGCCGCAAGCCGGTGGTCGCGGCGGTCAACGGGTTCGCGTTAGGCGGAGGGTGCGAGCTCGCCATGGCGTGCCATTTCCGCTACGCGAGCGAGAACGCCAAGTTCGGCCAGCCCGAAGTGAAGCTCGGCATCATCCCGGGGTACGGGGGAACGATCCGCCTTCCCCGGCTGATCGGCCGGGGCCGCGCCATCGAGCTCATTCTGACGGGCAGCATGATCGACGCGCAGGAGGCGTACCGGATCGGCCTGGTGAACCGCGTCTTCCCCCAGGACCAGCTGCTGGCGGAGACCGAAAAGACGGTGCGCGCGATCCTCGATCAGGGACCGCTCGCCGTGGCCGCGTGCATCGACGCGATCAACGCCCAGGAGAACATGCACCTCGACGACGCCCTGGCGTACGAGGCGACGTTGTTCACCGGTCTCTTCGCGAGCCACGACGTGAAGGAAGGGACGAAGGCGTTCCTGGAGAAGCGCAAGCCGGTCTACAAAGGGGCCTGATCATCTCGTGAGGAACCGGCCTCACCACTCGACCGGCTGCCCCACTCCTTGGCGCTCGGCCTCGCGGAGGATGAAGTCCGCGGAAACCAGGTCTTCGGACACCATTCCTAAGGACTTGAACAGGGTGATGTCTCGATCCGAGGTCCGGCCGACGACTCGCCCAGTGAGGACGTCGCCGATCGAGCCGAGGATGTGATCGTCGCCAACCGCGCCGGCCTCCTTGGCGCGGCGGAAGTCGCCCGCGAGCGCGAGGGCACTCTCCTTGAAGTCCGCAAACAGCCGGGCCCGCGTCACCGTCTCGACATCGATCTCTGACGTCGTCGGGATGCTCGAGCCGACGACATTCAGATGGAGACCGGGCCGGAGCCAGCGCGACTCGAAGAACGGCTCCTTCGCGGCGGTCGTGGTGCAGATCACGTCGGCTGCGATCGCAGCCTCCTCCGGTGTCGCGACGGCGGTCACCTCGAGGTCGAGATGGGCCCCTTCTTCCGCGCAAAACCGCTTGGCCTTCTCGAAGTCTCTTCCCCATACCAACACGCGCTTGAACGGCCGAACTCGCGGCAGTGCCTCGAGGTGCGTCCGGGCCTGCTCGCCGTATCCGAAGATGGCGAGCGTCGTGGTGTCGCTCCGAGCCAGGGCATCGGTGGCGACGGCGGTCGCTGCGGCCGTGCGGATCGCCGTGATCTCCCGCCCGTCCAAGACGGCGCGAGGCGAGCCGTTCTTCGGGTCGAACAGGAGCACAAACCCCTGATGGGCGCCTAGCTCGGTCCCGAAATTCCCGGGAAAGACCGAGATGATCTTGATGCCGAGCCACTCCGGATCGCCGATGTAGCCGGGCATCATGCTGAGGAGCCCCCGCCGGTCGGGGTGATACATCGATTGCCGGATCGGCTGGACCGCCTGCTCGGTGGCGACCAAGGTCATCGCCTGTCGCACCAGGTCGATGCATTTGTCGATGGGAAGCAGCGAGCGGACGGCGGCGGCGTTCAGGATTCGGAGTTGCATGGGAGGGCTTAGGGCTTAGGGATTAGGGCTTAGGCCGCGACCCGTACAAATCTACCCCGCAACTGAAAATCTCTAAGCCCTAAGCCCAATACCTAGGCCCTTGCTCCCCTGCATTCAGCAGGCTCAACCAGCTATTTTTCCTCGATGCGGGCACAGCGGATTTCGGCGCGAGGGTTTCGCAATCTCGCCCCTCTCGACCTCGCCCTGCCGCCCGCCGGTGTGGCCTTCCTCGGCCCGAACGGGCACGGAAAGACCAACCTGCTCGAGCTGCTGTACTACCCGGTCTTGTTCCGCTCCCTGCGAGGAGCGCGAGACCAAGACATCGCAAGTCATGGCGAGCCGGGCTTTCAGCTTGCGCTCGAAATCGGGGACGGCCGGAATGTGATCCGGCTCGCTGCCGGGTTCGCTCGTGAGGGAAAGCGGAAGCGGATCGAGGTGGACGGCGCCGAGCCCGAGCGCCTCTCCGAGGCCCTCGGGCATTGGATGGCGGTCGGCTTTCTTCCTACCGATGTCCGCCTGGTAGCCGGTGGTGCGGCCGAGCGGCGCCACTTTCTGGACCGGGTGCTGTCGCTCGCGTCGAGCAGCTATCTCCGAACGCTCCGGCGGTATCGGGCCGCGCTGCTGCAGCGGAACGCGGCGCTCAGGCAACGCCGCGGGGACGCGGCCCGGGCCTTCGAGGGCGTCTTGGCCGCGGCGGGCGCGAAGCTGGTTGCTGCCCGGATCGGCTGGGTCACCGAGCTTGCGCCCCGGTTCGCCGCCGAGACGGCAGCGTTAGGCGAGCTCGAGCCGGTCGGTCTGGCATATGCCGGGAACCCGGCCCTTGCTGATCCAGCGGCATGGCCCGATGCGCTCGACAGCTGCCGGGCTAAGGATTCGGCGAGCGGCACGACCGGCGTGGGTCCTCAGCGGGACGATCTGGCGATCGCGCTAGGCAACACTCGGCTCCGCGAGGTCGGCTCGACCGGGCAGCACCGCACGGCCGCGGTCGCGCTCAAGCTGTGCGAGCAGGAAACCCTAGCGGCCGCATCGGGCCAACCGCCGTCGCTGTTGCTCGACGATGTGTTCGCCGAGCTCGATCGGGAGCGTCAAGAGCGGCTCGCTGAGCGGCTGGCCCGTCTGGGCGACACCCAGGTGTTCATCACGGCGCCCAGACCTGACGAGTTGCCGCCCACATTTCGGCTGCCGGTCTGGAAGATCGAGGCGGGAGAGGTGATCACCGCGTGAAGGGAATGACCGCGTTCGACAGCGCCTTGCGCGAATATCTCGCGAACAAGGGGATCCGGGAGCGGGTCGAGCAGGCCGGCGTGATCTCCGCGTGGACCGACCTGGTCGGTCCGCAGATCGCGGCGGCGACTCGTCCAGAGGCGGTGACGGCCGACGGCATTCTGTTCGTCAAGGTGGCGACGGCGGCGTGGGCCAACGAGCTGAGCCTGATGGCGCCGCGAATTCTGATGCGGCTGAATGACGGACGAGCAGGACGGATCAGAGAGATCCGGTGGACTGTGGGGCTCTAGAGGCGATCGGGAATAGGGATTCGGGGGAAGCCGAACGGCCGGCTCCCTGATCCCCAGCGCGACTTCCCTAAGCCCTAAGCCCTACTCCCTAAGCCCTAGTTCCCTTAGCAGTGAGCACAATGGCCAATCCCGAAGCAGATGGCGAATACGGCGCCGACAGCATCCAGGTCCTCAAAGGCCTCGAAGCGGTCAGGCGGCGCCCCGGCATGTACATCGGATCGACCGGTGAGAACGGGCTCCACCACCTCGTCTACGAGGTCGTGGACAACTCGATCGACGAGGCGCTCGCGGGGTACTGCGACGAGATCCTGGTCACGATCCACGCCAACAACTCGATCACCGTGGTCGACAACGGTCGAGGGATTCCGGTCGACATTCATCCGATCGAGAAGCTGCCCGGGGTCGAGCTCGCGCTCACCGTTCTCCATGCCGGCGGCAAGTTCGACAAGTCGAGCTATAAGGTCTCGGGCGGCCTGCACGGAGTCGGGGTGTCGGTGGTCAACGCGCTGTCCGAGAAGCTCGAGGTCTGGGTCGACCGCGACGGCAAACGGTATCACATGGCATTCGTGCGCGGCCACACCACGACCAAGCTCAACGTCGTCGGGAAGGCGAAGGCCACCGGCACCACCATCACCTTCAAACCCGATCCCGAGATCTTTCAGGTTCTCGATTTCAACTACACGACGCTCGCCGACCGGCTCCGTCAGCTCTCGTTCCTGAACAAGGGCGTGACGATCAAGCTCAGGGACGAGCGGAAGGATCCGGTTCACGAAGACACGTTCCTGGCGAAGGGCGGGCTGATCCAGTTCGTCGAATGGCTCAACCGCAACAAGAAGCCGGTCCATCCCAAGCCGATCTCGTTCCAGGCCACGCTCAACGACGTCGACGTGGACATCGCGCTGCAGTACGAGGACGGCTACAACGAGAACACGTTCACCTTCGTCAACAA
>JBDTOH010000287.1:0-7396 GCA_039933355.1 Gemmatimonadota bacterium
GACCTAAACCGATCGCGCGGGGCAAGACGGCGGTCGCATCGAGCTCGCATCCGACCGTGACAAAGACCATGCTCGACGTGCTGCGCGCCGGGGGAAATGCGGCGGACGCGGTCGTCGCGGGAGCGCTGATGAGCGCCACGGTCGAGCCTCACATGACCAATCACGGCGGCGCGGTCACCTGCCTCTATTGGGACGCGAAGACTCAGCAGGCATACGCGCTCAACAGCACAGGGACCATCGTTCCGGGTCTCCCGCCCTTCCGGGTCTATCCCGCGGGTTTGGGTGGATTCGCCGCGGCGGGCAAGGGCGCGATCGGGGTCATCCCCGGTTTCGTGCCGGGCCTCGGCGCGGTCCACGCGAGATTCGGGACCCGGCCGTGGGCCGAGCTGTGCCAGCCGTCTGCGGCGATGGCGGAGGAGGGACATGTGGTCCACGGATTCGAATACGCCAACCTCGAGGAGAGCCGCCCGTCCACGGCCTATCTCCCCGACGGGCGGGCGCTGTTCATGCCTAACGGATTCTTGCCGCAGGTGGGCGAGCGGTTTCGCAACCCCGCGCTCGCCCGAACGCTCAGCCAGCTCGGTCGCCAGGGGCCCGAGTACTTCACCAAGGGGGAGTGGGCCCAGAGCTTCGTCACCGAGGCCAACCGGCTCGGCTGGCGGATCAAGCTCGAGCACATGAGCTCGGTGCCCCCGCGGTGGCAGGACCCGCTCCGCTACAAAGTGGGCAACCGCGAAGTGGTGCAGCTCGGGCCGCCGGAGCGGGCCGGCGTCATGTCCGCCTTCTTCCTCGGCGTCATGCAGCAGATGAACATCACGAAGGTGGGCTCGCCGATGAAATCGGCCGAAAGCCTGTATCTGTGGGCTCACGCGCTTCGATGGATCGAGTGGGAGATGGCGCGGATGCAGGACCCGATGCTGTTCGACGTCCCGCTCGACGTCTGGATGTCGCCCGAGCATCACGCTCACGTCGCGCGGCTGATCCAGCGGGGCCAGCCGAAGATCGATCTCACGGAGCACGTCCGCCTAACCACCGGTCCCGCGGGGCTGGCGGCCGCCGGCCTGGGCCCCCCGTCTCCGCCGGCGCCCGGCCTCGGCAGCTGCGAGCTGAGCGTCGCCGACTCGCAAGGAAACTGGGCGCAGGTGCTCAACACGATGCAGACGGGCGGGATTCCGGGCGCGGTGGTCGGAGGGGTCGCCATGACCGGAAGTCATGCCGATTTCGGGCTCAACAGCATCATCTCGGGGTGGCTCACAGGCGGCGGGCGAGTGAGCCTGATCGCGGGGAACACCTTCATTCTCGAAAACGGCCGCCCGATTCTCGGGTTAGGTACGCCCGGCACGCCGCATCGCACCGTGCCGCAGGTACTCGCCCACATTCTGCTCTACGGCATGGATCCCTATCAGGCCACGCTCGCCCCGCGGTGCTATCCGCTGGGCGAGAACTACCTGTTGCAGGTCGAAGGCCGGATTCCGGAGACGGTGGTGACCGGCCTCATGAAGAAAGGCATTCAGGTTCGATTGGAAGCCCCGTACGAATGGCACACCGGGTCGTTCCAGATCTGCTGGCGCGATCCGGCAACCGGAACGCTCAACGCGAGCACGGATCCGCGCCGGGCCGGCTGGGCCGACGGTTTCTGACGAGCGGCTATGAGCCACGAGCCCAGGCTTATCAGGGCTCCATGAGGTAACGGACGAAATAATCCCACCGGCGACGTCGCGTATACGCGGTGAACTGACCCGATCCGTGCGGCGTGTTCGGCAGGTAGATGAGATCGAAGTCCTTGTTGGCCTTCATAAACGCGTCGATCAGCTGGAGGGTGGACCCCGGCGACACGTTCTCGTCGAGCTCGCTCATGATGATGAGCAAGTGTCCCTTGAGGCGATCGGCCTGCTGACGGCCATCGATGACGTTCCAGTTCTTCGGCACCTCTGCCGGCGTGGGCCGGAGCTCGGTGCCGTCGCTGTAGACCGGTCGCCCGTGCATCGCCGTGGCGTGGTAGTCGATATACATGTTGTGCTCGCTTCCGGGCGGCGACTCGGTCACCCCGACCTTGTAGAAGTCGGGGAATTCCAGCATTCCGCGGAACGCGCTCCATCCGCCGTACGAGCCGCCGGTGATGCCGACGCGGGTGGTGTCCACGTAGGCGTGGCGCCGTCCCAGCTCGTTGATTGCCGCGACGTGATCGTCGAGCCCGTTGATATTGAGCTTGCCGTACGTGCTCTGGGTGAACGCTTTCGACCGGTACGTCGTTCCCCGTCCGTCCACCACCACTGCCACGAACCCGAGCGCGGCGAAGGACGCGGCGTGGGCGCCGGGCGCCGCACGAACCGCCATCACGAAGTTGCGCGGGACCACCGCAGTCAGCGGGCTCGCGTACTCGGCGTCGATCACCGCGTAGCGCTCGGTCGAGTCGAAGTTGGCGGGCTTGTAGATCACATTCCAGGTCTCGTCCTTGCCATCGGCCGTCTTGGCGACGAACTCTTCCGGGGCACGGTATCCGGCGGCGAAGAGCGCGCTCGCGTCGGCCTGCTCGAACGTCGCGACGAGCCGGCCGTCGACCGTGCGGATCACGCTCCGAGTCGGCTGGCTCGGAGTCGACGAGTTGTAGACGACATACTTCCCGCTCGGCGAAACGACCTGGTGATCCACACCGCCGTCGATCGCGAGGAGGTCGTTCCCCTGCCCGGTGAGCATTGCATCCGCGGCTTCGGGGGAAAGGAGGGTGAGCCCGGTGCCGTCGAAGTTGACACGATAGAGATGACGGTAGTAGGGATTGCCGCTTTCGCGCCCGCCGCCGGTGAAATAGATCCGGCGGCGATTCTCGTCCACCTCAATCAGGTCGCGCACCAGCCAGCTCCCGCTGGTGATCCGGTTCTTGAGCCGGCCCGTCTCCGCGTCGTAGAGGTAGAGATGCCCCCATCCGTCGCGCTGCGACCACCAAATCACCTCTTTCCCGTCGCCGGTGACACGCACGTTAGGCGGGTTGTACGAGGTCGGGTTGAGATCGGTGCGCGGCTGCTCGCGTTCTTCGATCACCGTCCGCACCGTCCCGGTCGCGATGTCCACGTCGAACAGGTATGCGGATTCCATGTTGTCGCCGAACGCGACGGCGAAGAGGTGCGTGTTGCCCGGTCCCCACCAGGTCTTGCGGACCGCGAGCAGGTCCTGCTGGAGCACCAGCAGCTTTTCGTACGGCAGGCCAAGACGGGTCACGGTCCCGGTGGTGACGTCGATCGCGAACCATTCTACCGGCGTTGTCTTCTCCCCCACGAGCGGAACCCGCACCATGTGGACCTTCGGGCGGAAGCTCCCGTCGCCGGGCACCGTTTCGAGATAGGGATAGTCGGCCACGCCCCGCTGGTCGAAGTGTGGCGTGATGACCCTCCGCGAATCCGGCGACCAGTAGGTCTCGAGGGGCGGGAAGGAGTGCCCGATCGCGAGCTGACGCTCCCGAGGAATGGCCGCCGCCTTCCAACCGCCCGGATAGATCCCGTAGCCGTTGTTAGGCCCTTCGCCGTCTTTGGTGAGCTGCCGCTCCTGACCGGTCGCTAAATCGCGAAGCCAGATGTTCCCGGCCTTCTCCACCACACCCCACTTCCCGTCGGGCGAGACGGTCATTCCTTCGACGACAGTCGTCGCCTCGGCCTTTGCACAGTGCGCCGCCGGCGCGAGCACGCAGTCGTACTCCTGGCTGACGGCGGTGAAGAAGCGACCGTCCGGTGTGAGCGCGATTCCGGCAGAGGACGGCGCCGGCAAAGTGACGTGGACCGCCGCGCTTCCCTTGCTTCGCCCCACCAAGGTCAGGTCGGTGATCGGAAGGTCGGTCGCCGAGAGGGGTCCGCTGGTGGCCTTCGAGAGCGCGCCGGCGAGCGAGTCGTGGTCGAACACTGCTCGCTTCCGCCCCGTGGCCGCGTCGACGATCACGAAGTCGTGTCCGCGAGGGAGATCTCTCCGGTACCAGAACTCGTCGGTGCCGGCGATCCAATGCGGGATCACGACCCCGTTCTTGAGGAGAACGCTGCCGCGGTATACTGCGGCAGCCCGGTCGTAATCCTGCCGCGTGGCGTGATAGACCCGCGGACCGGTGGACTGCGCGCAGGCTCCGCGAGCCATGATCGTGGCAAGGAACATGGCCGCATAGGGCAACCGCCCGAATTGCACAGCGGACCGATGCCGCCGCGACGTCCGCGCGAACCCATCGGACACCTGCATCCCGTACCGGTCCGAGACATCCCGGTGAACGACCCCACCGCCAACCAGGTCTGCCGCCGATCGCGTCGTAGCCGAGACCGGAGACCGTCGGGCCGGCGGCGGGCTCGCCGAGCGGAGGAAGCCGATAGACGTGACTGGATTCACCGGATGATCGACTTGATGACGACGTTCGGATCGGAAGCGGGACGCCGGGCAGCGGTCGCCGCGAGCCAACCGGTCGCGTACATCCACCGACTTACCCGGGTGAGCTTCGCGGTGTTGATGCGAGACGGCTCGTCGAACGGGGTATGGTAATCGGGCTCGGTTAGGCTGCTGAAGTGCAGGGCCGGCACTCCGAGCTCGGCGTAGGACACATGGTCGCTTCGGAAATACCACCGCTCCGCATGGCTCGCCCGATCCCACAACGAATCGAGCGCAAAGTGCCCCACGGCCGCATTGGCTCGGAGCGCCATGTCGACCAGCTCCGCCGAGTTTCGATGCGGTGGCTGCGAGCCGAGCAAGCCCATGCTGTCCGGACTGTTCCGGCCGATCAGGTCGCCGTTGATGACCGCGACCATCGAGCCGATAGGCACCACCGGGTGCAGCGCGTGCCACCGCGATCCAATCAGCCCTTTCTCCTCGGCGCCGTGCCAGATGAAGAGCGCGGATCGAGGCGCCGGGTGCGCGGCAAAAGCGCGACCGACCGCCAGGATCGCGACGGACGTGGAGGCGTTGTCGTCCGCGCCATTCCAGATCGAGTCGGTCCCCACCGCCGGGCGGACCCCGTCGTGATCGATATGCGAGGAATAGACCACGAACTCGGCGCGTCGCGCCGGATCGGTGCCGCTGACGCGGGCCACGACGTTCACCGAGGGATAGCTGAAGGTCGTGGTGAAAAGATCGGCGACGAACCGCTGGCCACCGGTGCGAAGCCCGGACGGCGGATTCGGTACGAGCAGCACGGGCATCGTTCGGGTACGAACGACCGCGCCCGTGTCGAGCCCGTACGAGCCGAGCATGAAGTAGGCGATCGCGCGCTGGAGGACGTCGGGCGGATCGCCGGGATCACCAAGTACCACGAGCGCCGCCGCCGAGCCTAACCCGGCATCGCGGAGCGCTGACCGGTGGCGGCCGATGGCGGCGAAGATATCGATGGGGACGTCGGCGGCCCCACGGACGGGAGTGCCAAGCCGCAGGGGAACGACCACGACCTTGCCGGTGAGATCGGGCGTGGGGGCCGCCGCCGCGGCAGGCGCATCGAGATAGACGGTCTCCGCGTCGATGTGTGCGTTGGTGGGAAGCTGCACCGCGAAGTCGCGGCCGAGCTCGAGCGCGTCTCCTCCCGCGGTGAGCTTGGACGCCGCCGCCATAACGGTGCGACGCATCGACCAGAATTGGAAGTACGTCCCGTCGTTGCCGGCAGGGGCCAAACCCGCATTCCGCGCCCGATCGGCGATCCACGCCGCGGCGCGGAGCTCATCGAGCGAGCCGGCTTCGCGGCCCCGCATCGCGTCGCCGGCCAGTAGGTCGATGTCCCGACGGATGTCGCGTTCTCGGATCGCGGCGAGCGCCGGGAACTGCGCCGGCCTCGAGGGCGCCTGCGCCGTGACCGCCGGGAGAACCAAGCAGCAGAGCCCGACCAGAACCCAGGCCGTTCGGCTACAATCGAGCGTCATGAGTCCGGGGCTCCATCCGTTAGGCCTGCACGTCACGGCTTTGGCGGGTCCACCGGATTTCCCGCCGTTCCGGGCAATCCAGGGATTGATCGAGGCTGGTGGGACTGCACCCGTGCCGCTCAATCCACCGACCCCGCGACAGGCCGGCGCTCTCGTGGGAGCTGAGAGCCGCCGGCCCCTGCCGCGGTCACGCGTTCGGGTTGTTGTTTCTCTCGACGTCCGGAAGCGGCATGCACTTGGCGCTGCCGTGGACGCCACCCCATCGGTATGGCGCACCCGGCGCAGGATCGAGCGGAACATTGAACCGGATCTTGTCGAACAGGCGGTGGCCGTCCAGGAAGAACTGGCGCCGGCGCTCCTCGATGACCTGGGCCCTGATCTCGGCCGCGTCAGTGCTCGCGAACGGCCCGATGCCGGCCGCCGTGTGCAGCGCGTTGATGATATCGACGGCCTGCTGCCCGCCGACGACTTCCGCGATGATGAGCTGAGCCTCCGCGCTCGTGGCGATGGCGATCGGGCTCGACTCCGACGTGTACTTGGTGATGGTGTAGCGGGGGAAGCCGAGAGTGATGCCCTGGAACACGGTCCCGACTCGTGGATCGGGCTGCCCCAGCCACGTAACGTCGATGTAGTCCGGGCCGACCGTCGCGGCGCCGGACCGGTTCACGTTGACCCAGACCTGGTTCTCGCGCAAGGTGCTGCCTGCCGACCGGGTCCCGTCCTTCACATAACCCGTCGCCGGAGCCGCCTGCGCATCGGCCAGCGCATCCGCGGTCTTGTTCTGATCGATTCGCGCCCGGGCTCGGCCGATGTGAGCCATGTTCAGGAAGTCGGTGCCGACGGCACCTCCCGCGGCCTGAGCCGAAGTCAGCGCAAGCGCAAACTTTTCCTCTGCCTTCCCGAACATCTGCACGGGCGTGAGCTCGGGGCCGGCGTCGAGCGCCATGGAGCAGAACCCCTCACCAAGCAGCACATGAGCATACCCTGAATAAGCCGCCGCCGCGGCGATCAGCGCGGTCCGGCCGGTTACCTGCGCATCGGTCCAGCCTTGGAGCGCCCCGAGCACCTGATCGGCAAACCAGCGCGCGGACGACATCGGGATGTAGACCCCGACCGACCCCGCCGAGGTACAGTCGGTGACCGCATATTGCCCGGAGAAACCTCCGGCCGGATCGGGCTGGTGACTGTCCAGGGAAAACATCTGCGTGCTGCCCAAGCTGTTGAGCTCATTGGACAACAACCCGGTGCTCACCGCATACGTCCCGAGGGCACACTCGAACTGGGCCTGCACACTCGACACCAGCAAGCCCGCCTGCGCGGGATCCCCGAACAGCGCCGACTCACTCACCCGATCGGCGGGATCGACGGCGATGATGTCGTTGAAGGTGCTCTTGCAGGCCGAGGCCAGGAGGAGACCCGCACAGGCGGCGGCGAGACCGGGCCCGCCTCGGCGAGGACGGTGCCTAACCGTTCGTGACGTCGACATGCGCGAGACTCCTTCAAGTCCAAAGGTTGTACGGTGGGCG
>JBDTOH010000288.1:0-7390 GCA_039933355.1 Gemmatimonadota bacterium
AGTTCAACTGGAGCATGGAGGCGCTTCTCCTCGGCGCGAAGCGGACGGAGTACGTCCCGGCCAGGCTCGATTTCGATCAATTCGAAAAGCTCCGAACGGACTTGATGGCGCTTCGGCGCCAATGGAACGATCTCCCGGCCGGCGAGACCATGGAGCTCACGTTTCAGTCGGCGAAGTTGTCGACCTGCGAGGTACCAGTCGCACCCAAGCGGGCCTGAGCCTCGAGCTGACAGCCCCGAGCAAATATGCAAAGCGGGGCCGGAGGGACCCGGCCCCCGCTTGGTTTTCGTGCCGGCCGATCGAGTTAGTGACGCTTCCGCCGCGCAGCCTCGACCTGCGACTGAGTCACGAGCTCGCTCCAGATCTCGCGGACGTTCCTGATCCGCCCTACGCCACCAGCCGCCGCAGGGGCCGCATCGGGCTTGCCCGGGCCGCCGAAGGTGTACAGCTCCTTAGCCAGCACCTGGAGCTCCTTCGCCGGAATCGGCATCTGCCGCGGCGTGTTCGCATGGAGCCCGCCGTCCTTGCGGCGCTGGTTGTAGTACGGCGACGCGTGGAGCCCCATCATCTCGATCTCGTCCTCGTACTGGATCATCGCGATGAGGCCGGCCTGGCCGTCAGCCGCCGACGCTGCGGTGAGACCGCCGCGCGTGACGCGAGTCTTGTTGATCAGATCCGCGGCGAGCCCGAGGTCGCCGTTGCTGCGGGCCAGGCCCTCGGCCCAGAGCAGATCGTTGAACGCCTTGCTGTAGATCGGGAAGACACCGGTGCCGTCCTGGCCCGGGAGACCGTAACCCGGAGCGGCCAAGGCCGAGTACCGGATGTGGCCGAGGTTGCTCTGGTGATAGTTGCCGCGGGCTGCGCGGAAGATGGCGAGCGAGGCAAAGGCATAGTCGGTGCCGCCGGCGCCGTCATCGACCACGGTCCCGACGCCGAGGAAGTCGTCGGTCGGACCCCACGACCCGTCACCAACCCGCTTGTCGAAGGCATTCGGCTGCGGGTTACCCTGCGGATCGGGCCACGGATCCTTGTGCACCTTGGCGGGATTCGGGCCGTCGGTGACGAGATGCGCGACTCGGGTATCGACGCGAACGGTCGTAATGTCGTTGCCCCAACCCTTGACGCCGTCGTAGTAGACGCCGCCTGCGTCGGAGTAGAAGCTGAACTCGGCGCCGCCCGGCGCGCTGAGGCCCTGCGACGCGTAGGTCGCGACCTGACCCCAGTTCACCTGTGCGTTCTCCGCCGGAGTACGCGGGTAGAACGCCAGCAGCTCGGCCTGCATCGTCCGCATGATCCCGGCGAGCTGGTTGTTAGTGTAGGAGGGGCCGCTCTTCACGCCCATCCACACCGTCGGCGAGTTGAACGTGTTGGCCTTCGCGAGCGTAATCCCCTCTTCGAACTTGGCGATCGCCGCGTCGCGCATCCCCGCCCGCGGCGTGAGCGGAAGCGCCAGCGGGTTGCTCAGATCGGTCGTCTCGTCCACGATGAAGCCCTGATCGTAGTTGAGCGCGATCTGAGCAAAGACCATCGCCTGCATCATGACGGCGCCGGTCTCCATCATCTTCGTCGTGGCCGCGTCCGTGATGGTCACGTGATTCGTCCGGATGGCGGTGAGCACGTCGTTCGCGTTCGACAGCGCCGCGTAATACCCGTACCAGAAGTACTCGATCTGGAAGCGGAAGGCGGAGCTGGGAGAGTTGTCCCAGCCGCACCGGGCCGGCGGGCAGTCCGCGGCGTCCGACGAGTAGTAGCGGATGTTGAAGTTGTTCCAGGACGACGTATAGCTGTCGGCCATGTGGTCGAGCAAGAGCGAGCTGTTGTACTCGTTCTTGTTGATGATCCAGTTCTTGAACGCTCCCGTGAGGAGCCCGGCGACGGCGCCGGGATCCGCGAAGGCGCGCGCCGCATCGGGGTTGTTCGGGTTCTGGACGTCGAGGGACTTACAGCCACCCGCCGCAACCAGCCCGACCACCCCGGCCCAGCGCACGATGTTTCTGACTCGCATCATGATGTCAGTCCTCGAATCCAGGGTGATTCCCACTAAAACGCGATCTCGACCAGCGCCGTGAACGTCCGAAGGTGCGGATAGCTGAACCAGTCGAAGCGGACCTGGAACGGATCGCTCGCCTGGTTCCCGTCGGCGCCGGAGCTCGGCGCGAACGGACTGGCGACTTCGGGATCGTAGCCGGAGTACTTGGTGAACGTGAACAGATTCCGGCCGATGCCGCCGATCCGGAGATTCTCGAGCCGGCCCAGGCCGATCTTCTTCAGCTGATCGCGATTGAAGGTGTAGTGGACCGCGATCTCCTTGATCTTGACGTACGTCCCGGGCTCGACGAAGTAGTCGATCGGGTTCAAGCCGTTGTAGAAGACGTTGTAGTAGACCTGCGACTTCTTCTCCTCCTCGGGTTTGCCGCGCTGGTCGTAGACCCGGTCCCGGTTCTCGAAGAAGGGCCACTGCCGGGTGCCGTTGTAGATGTTGCCGCCCTGGCTCCAGTCGAGCAGACCGTTGATCGCGAAGCGCTTGTAGTTGAAGGTCGGGTTGAAGCTCAGGTTGAAGTCGGGGTTGGCATTGCCGATCGGCACGACGGTCTCGCCGGTCGGGCTCACGTAGAAGAGCACCTTCTCGCAGTCCGTCGTGACCTGGGCGTTGCACTGATGACGCCAAGCGTTGCGGCGGACGACGAAGCCCTCCTCGTTCACGACAACCGAGTCGCGGCTCCACGTCTGACCGGCGCCGGACTGGGCCTTCTTGATCGGATCGTCATACAGCTCGTCGATGTTGCGGATGAGCCGGTTGCCGTACATCGCGCCGAGCTCCACACCCGTCTTGAGCAGGAACGTCTCCGGAGCCTGCGAGCCGCCGCCGAAGAGCCGAAGCGGTAACGGGTAGTCGGTGATCCGCTGCCGAGTCCGGTCGCCCGTGATGTTGAGCTGGAGCGCCATGTCCTTGGAGTTGATGACCTGGATGCCTAACGCGACTTCGTGAGTCCGTGAGGTCAGCGCGCCGACATTCTGCCACTGCCGCGTGAACCCGACCACGGACGGCAGGTTTACGAGTTGAATCTGGTCCTTGGTTTCTTTCCGCGAGAAGGTGTACTCGAGGGTGAACTTCCCCCCGCCCAGCTCGAGGTTGGCGCCCACCTCGAGCTCGGCCGAGTGGGCCGGCTTGAGCTTGGGGTTGCCGAGGATGTCCTTCGTGAACGAGCCGCCGCCCGTCGTCAGTGATTCATACTGATATTCGAACCCCGGGCGGAGGCCGGCCGTGCCGTACGACGCCCGGAACCTGAGCTCGTCGATCCCGTGGATCTTGAGATCTTCATTGGCCCGCCACGCGCCGGAGAGACGGAAGTAAGTCGCGCTCCGGTTCTCAGGGCCGAAGAGCGACGACTGGTCGCGCCGGATCAAGCCGTCGAGAATGTACCGGTCTTTGATGTCGAACGTGGTGATTGCGAAGACGTTCCGATTGCGAATGGTGACGTTCGACGAGCTGTCGACCAGTGCGGACGGATCGGCAGCGGCGAGCTCCGGAACTTGCTTCACCGTCAGCGTGTTACCGATGACGTCCAGCTTGTGAGAGATCTGATCCTCGTAGATGTAGCTGACCTTGGTGGTGTTGGTGATTCCCCAGAAGCTCTTGATCGCGCTCAGCGTGGCGCCCGTATTGTAGGTGCGACCCGAGAAGCTGGTCTGCTGGAGCCGTCCATCCGTCCGGCCGCCGACCGCGGACAGGAACCCGAACGGAATGAGGTCGCTGAAGTCCGACCGCTCCTGGTCGTAGTTGAAGTTGCCCTCTGCCGTCAGCCAGTCCATGATCCGCCAGCGGGCTTTCGCGGCGCCGGTGTAACGGCTCCGCTCGGTGTCGATCTTCCGATTGGCCAGCTCATAGAGCGGATTCGCCGCGTTCGAGATCCGGTCCGGGATGAACGCGCGGTACGGGGTCGAGTCATCGTTCTTCGCGAACAGGTTGATGTTCGGCTCGACGAAGGTGATCGCGAAGAACGGCGCGCCCGGCCCCTGCGCGACCTGATTGTTGTCCGAGCGGCCGTAGAACGTGCTGAATGATGCGTCGAGCTTGGGGCTCAGCTGCTGGTCGACGTTCACTCGGAAGTTCTGGCGGCCGTACCCCTTGAGGTTGAAGATGACGCCTTCGGTCTTCGTGTTCTGGAACGAGGCGTTGAAGTTCGTGGTGCCGCGGCGCTGACCAACCGAGAGGTAGTTGGTGTAGAAGAGGCCCGGCTTCAGGATCTCACTCTGATGGTCGTAGAAGACCGGGTACGCGTTGTCCGCGATCCCGTCCGGCTCGGAGATCCGGTTGCCGTCGTCGTCCCGGGCGAAATCACCGGCCGCGGTGCAATTGGCTCCCGCTTGCGGACAGACCTCGAACGCGTGCGCATTGGCGTTGGGAATCCGCTTGCTCACCGTCGAAGACCCGACTTCATGCCGGGTCGTGACGAGGAGCTTGCCGTCCGCCAGGTTGGCGCCGCGCTTGGTGAAGATCTGAACGACGCCGTTCGCAGCATCGGAGCCGTAGAGGGACGAAGCGGCCGCACCCTTGATGACCTCGACCCGCTCGATGTCCTCCGATGCGATGTCGGCGAGGGTCGCGCGCGTGATGACGCCGTCGACGATGATGAGTGGGTCTTGCCGGCCCGAGATACTGGTCGCGCCGCGGAGCTTGAGTTGCGGGGCGGCGCCCGGCTCGCCGGTCGCTTCGACCAGGCGGACGCCGGAAACCTTACCCGCGAGCGCGCCCAAGGCCGTCGTGCCCGGGACTTCCTGCAGCTGGTCCGCCGAAACCCGACCGACCGCGAACGCCAGCTTCTTGGTGGAAGTCGCTTCCGAGACGCCCGTGACGACGAGCTCCTCGAGGCGGAGCGGATCGTCTCGGAGCGCGAAATCGACGGTCTGCGAGCCGGCGGTGAGCGTCACGGTCTTGGTCGACGGCGCTTTCCCGAGGAAGCGAGCGGTGAGCGTCACGGTCTGACCCTTCACCTTCTCGGCCCCAACGACGATCGTGTAGACGCCGAGTGTGGTCGCCGAGCCTCCGTTCGAGAGCTCCTTGATCACCACATTGGCACCCCCGAGCGGCCGCCCTTCCTGGTCCGTCACCTTGCCGGTAATCGTCGCCTGCTGCGCCGAGAGGGCTCGTGCCCCGCCGGCGAGAAACAGGACGGCGGCTCCCGTGCGGAGGCAACCCCGCAACGCTGAACGCCTCATGATACGGTTCCTCGGTTAAGGACTCGGTTTGGACGAACAGAACTAGCGCGGCTCAGCCTGGCGGTGATGGACGCCGTTCAGGTGATGCTGCGGATCAACCTTCATTAATTGAGTGTCGCGCGTACGGGCTCCCCGACCTGCGGCGTACCGAGCGAATGATCTAGCGATGTGATCCCTGATGAGCACCGTACTAACGGGCATGATCCATGCCCCTAACCGGTCGATCGTAAGTGCTTGCGGTCCAATATTTTGCGGTCATTAAGCGATGCTTGGTTGTGTTAGAAGGACACGTTCCACTCTTGGTGATAGGTGTCGTATAGACACGGATATGATTCCGAATGTTTGATTCCAACCGCCGGTGAGCAGAAGAAAAAGCGTGGTACCAGGGTCCGCCCGGAGCCCGCTTTGCCAGACAACCAACGGTCCGATGTTACTTGGAGGTGACAAGAACTTGCGCCGCGGGCACGAAAAACGCAAGCGAGTCTATTGACCCGGGTGACGAGTGCAGCCACACTCGGGCCGATGCCGGACGCAGCGCGCAGTGCTTTCCTGGAGGTGCCATGTCCTCACCCCGCTGGCTCGCAATCACCGTGCTCGCCGGTTTGAGCCTCGCTGGATTCACGGCCGAGGGCTCCGCGCAGGAGAAGGCCAGCTTGATCGGCCGGATCCACGACGCCAAGACCGGCGAGCCGCTCACCTCCGCTGTCCTGCTGCTCGACGGCAAGCCGGCCGGAGCCAATTTCTCCGCGCAGGCGCGCTTCACGCTCCAAAACCTCGAGCCCGGCCGTCATCGCGTCGATATCCGGCTCATCGGGTACCGGCCGCTCAGCGTGGATGTGAGCTTTGCAGCGGGACAGACCATTCAGCGCGTCTTCGAGCTCGAGTTCACCGGCGACCAGTTGCCCGACATCGACGTCGAGGCCCGCAACTCGAAAGTGCTCCCCCGGTTCGTCGAGTTCGAGCGGAGACGCGCGCGCGGGATCGGACACTTCATCACGCGCGACGAGATCCGAGACCGTGGCTATACCAGTATGGGAGACGCGCTCCGCACCGTGAAAGGCGTGCGGGTCAACTGCAACGCGATCGAGTGCATCTCCACAATGGCCCGCGCCACCATCGGCTGCCCGCCGACCTACTATGTCGACGGCGAGGAAGTCCACTCCTTCGGCGAGAGCACGCCGATCTCGGACGTTCAGGGGATTGAGATCTATCGGGGCGCCTCGGAAGTGCCCGGAGAGTATGCGGGAGCCCGAGCGGGATGTGGGGTGATCGCAATCTGGACGAGGGCAACCCCGTAGCGAAACTCAGAAACGCCGGCTGATCCCGATTTCCGCGAATGATCCGGCTGCAACTGCTCGATCCCAGGTCGAAACAGCTCCGATGGGTCGAGCGGGTGAGGGGGGCTAGTCGTGTAAGTGAGCTCTGCCTGGTTGCAACTGCGAATGCACCTCCTGGAAGTCGGGGGCCGACCGTTGCCGCTCGGCCGTCAGCATCGCGACAAAAGAATATGGCCCGCTACACGAGGAGCTCGAGACTTTCGGGTCCGGCATTGCGTCCTTGAAACCGGACTACGGGTCTTCAGCTTCGTCGAGTGGGGCTATCAGATCGGCCTCAGGCTGGAACGCCTCGGTGTCTAACGCTTGAGAGTCGGCCGACGTTCCGTACCGATCGGCATTCGGGTCTCTAGGATCGACCGTCGTCACTTTACTTTCGACCGTCGTCGCTTGCCTGCGTGACCCGACCCCATTTTTCCTGTTCCGCACCGCTTGAAAGTGCTGCCGGACGACTTGGATGTGGTCTCTGACCCTCGAGCTCGCGGCGGCGTCCCTTGAATGTGAAGGCCGACGACTTCACAACCCGCAGCGAAGGCCGGATTTCTCGATCACGACGACTTGATTGTGGGTCTGCGGCTCCTGAGGGCAGGACTGCGCTCCTTGATTGTGCTCCCGAAAGAGTTTCCCCCGGGTCCGTCCGACTTGAGAGTGCTTCATCGCGACTTGAATGTGCTCCTGCATCATTTGAGTGTGAGTCAGTGTCACTTGACTCCGCGACCGATCGCGGAAGGCCTCGGAAACGTCGATTCCGGCTCGTCAAACGTCGACTCATGTCGATGAGCATGAATCCAAGCGGTCCTGCCTCAGGTTGTGCCGATGGGCCGCAAGGGTGTCCG
>JBDTOH010000289.1:0-7348 GCA_039933355.1 Gemmatimonadota bacterium
AATTGATTGGCCGCGTCGAAGATCGCGGCATTTGCATCGGTCGTGGCGACACCGAGCCGCAAGAGCTTCGCGAGCCGGGAGTCATCAGGCCCGACGACCTCGCGGCACATCGCAAGCAGCCGCACCGCCCGCCGGGTCCACACCGCCCAGTGCCCCAGCAGCCCGCCCATCATTCTCACGGTCCGCCCGAACGGAGTCAGGAGATCCGGCACGATGTTGTCGTCGTTGCCGGTGTAGAGCGCAACCTCGCCGCTCCGCCCCGCGTCCTCGACCGCCCGAGTCACGTCCACCGTTTGATACCGGTTGAACGGAGCGATCTTGATCGCCACGAGCTGGTCGAGCTCAGCGAGCTTCCGCCAGAATCGATACGAAAGCACCCGCCCCCCGACCGCCGGCTGGAGATAGAACCCGATAACCGGCACGATCTCGGCGACGTGGCTGACGTGGGTGAGCAGCTCCCGGTCCGGAGCGTAGGGCAGCGCAGCCAGGCTCACGAGAGCGGCGTGATAACCGAGGTCCCGGGCCAGAGCGGCTTCCCGAACGGCCTGCCGGGTCGGGCCGACCACGCCGGCTATTTTCACGATCGGCACGCCGGGCGCCCATTGATCGACGGCGTCGCTGCCTAACGCAAGCACCGGCTCGAGCAGTCCGACCTTGGGGTCGCGGATCGCGAACTGGGTCGTGTGCACACCGATCGCCACGCCACCGGCTCCGGCGTCGAGGTAGTAGCGGGTGAGCGCCCGCTGCCTCCGCTCGTCGAGCCGGCGGCGTGCGGTCAGAGCGAGCGGATGGGCCGGAATGACCAGCCCCCGGCGAAGCGCCCGCCTGACGGCTGCCGCCGAGTGCGCCACCGGCATCAGAACCTCCCCTCACGCTCTTCGAAGCGGGTCGGCTTGCCGAGCGAATGACCGCCGGCCTCGACCCACGCAGCCACGTGGTCGATCATCGCGTCGATCTCCACCGGCGGCCGTCCGAAGATCACCTCAGCCTGTGCAGCGTTGCTGAGGAGGGCGGTCGGCGCTTCGCTACCGGTCCACTTCACCGGTTTCCCCCACCGGTGACCGCACGCCTCCGCGAGCGACCTGACCGAGACCGCGGGCCGTCCGGTGATGTTGAGCACGAGCGGCGGGCTCGCCGCGTGGGCCAGCGCCCGAAGCGCGATCGCGTTCGCGTCGCGCTGCCAGATCAGATTCACCCAGCCCATCGTAAGGTCCACCGGCTCGGCCCGCCACACGCGGTCCGCGATGTCGCGGAGAACGCCGTACCGGGGCTCGATCGCGTAGTTCAGCCGGAGCGTCGCGACCGGCGTGCCGTGCCGGCGGGAGAAGTACTCGAACACCCGCTCCCGCCCCAGTGCCGACTGGGCGTACTCGCCAATCGGCCCGACGGCGTCGGCTTCGGTGGGGCCGGTCGAGGCCACCGGCCAGAGGGGATAGACGTTGCCGGTGGAGAAGACCACGATCCGCGAGCCTCGAAACCGCTCCGCGACCAGACCGGGCAGATGCGTGTTGACCGCCCAGGTCGCGGCCTGGTTGCCGGTCGTCCCGAACTTCTGGCCGGCCATGAAGACGACGTTAGGCGCGGCCGGAAGCGCCGCCAGCGCGGCCGGATCGAGCAGATCCGCGGCGATCGTCTCGACCCCCGCAGCCTCGAGCACCTCGCGCGGTCCCGTTGCCGAGAACCGGGCCACCCCGAAGATCCGCCGCGACCCGCCGGCGAGCTGATCCGAGCGCCGGGCCAAAGCGGCCAAAGACGGTCCCATCTTCCCGGCAACACCGAGAACGATGAGATCGCCAGCCAGGAGCCCAAAGTCGGCAATCAAGTCCGAGGTGGGTTCAGACAGGGTTGCCAGCAGGGAGTCGGCCGAGGGCATAGGGAGTAAAGCTCAGGGAGTCGGGCGTAGAGTTGTAGCGTGAGTAGAAACGGCGCCCACGTCAATTTCCGATTTCCGACCGCGACCCCAAGCCCTAACCCCTAATACCTAAGCCCTACCCCCTAGAAAGTGTAGATTACCGGATCACCCGAACGAGGCCCCCCAATGCATCGTGGTCTGACGACACCAACCCTCCTTGCACTAGGAGCTCTGATGTTCCTGGCGGATGTCCCCGCGCACGCTCAAGCGGCCCGAGCGCCGACCATGGCGGGCCGCTCTACAGTGTACGCCCCGCACGGCGCCGTCGCGACCAGTCAGCCGCTCGCGACCGCCGCAGGCCTCGCGGTGCTGCAACGGGGTGGGAATGCGATCGACGCGGCCGTCACGGCGGCGGCGGTGCTCAACGTGGTCGAGCCGATGATGACCGGGATGGGCGGCGATCTTTTCTCGCTGTTCTGGTCGGCGAAAGAGAAGAAGCTCGTCGGCCTTAATGCGAGCGGCCGGTCCGGCTCCCTCCTCACGCGCGACGAGCTGGTGAAGCGGGGCCGGAAGTCGATGCCTGTCACCGGTGCCGAGTCGATCACGGTCCCGGGCGCGCTCGCGGGATGGGCGGATCTGCTGAGCAAGTACGGCACGATTACGCTCGCGCAGGCGCTCGCGCCTGCCATCGACCTCGCCGAGCACGGCTTCCCGGTAACGCCGGTGATTGCGGGTGACTGGGCCGATTACGTCGATGCCGTCAAAGCGGATGAGGGCGGGCGGACGACTTTCGCGGTCGACGGCCGGGCGCCCAAGGCCGGCGAATGGTTCCGCAACCCCGACCTCGCGGCGACTTTCCGGCTCATCGCCAAGGAGGGCGTCGGCGTATTCTACGGCGGTTCCCTCGGGGCCAAGGTGGCCGGCCAGGTTCAGAAGCTCGGCGGGTTCATCACCCTCGACGACCTCAAGGCCCATCACTCCGACTGGGTGACGCCGATCTCGGTGCCGTTCAAGGGATACCGGCTCTACGAGCTGCCGCCTAACGGCCAGGGGATCGCGGCGCTCGAGATGCTCCGTATCCTCGAGCCGTTCGACCTGGCCAAGCTCGGCCACAACTCGGCCGAGTATCTCCATCTCCTGATCGAGGTGAAGAAGCTGGCGTATGCCGACCTGGCGCAGTTCGTCGGCGATCCCAAGGACATGAAGGCGCCCTCCTCGCATCTCTTGTCGGACCCGTTCATCGCCGAGCGCCGCTCGCATCTGGATCCCAATAAGGCGGTCTCGCGGCCCGAGCCCGGACCCGCCCTCACCGCAAGCGAGACGATCTATCTCACCACCGCCGACCAATACGGCAACATGGTGTCGCTGATCAACAGCCTCGCGAGCGGATTCGGGTCGGGCGTCGTCGTGCCGGGGACCGGCGTGGCGCTCCAGAACCGTGGAGCCGGCTTTACCATGACGGACGGATTGCCTAACACGGTCGGGCCGAAGAAGCGGCCGTTCCACACCATCATTCCCGCGTTCGTCACGAAGACCGGCGCGGGCGGCGTCGAGGAGCCGTGGATGAGCTACGGGGTCATGGGCGGCGCGATGCAGCCCCAGGGGCACGTGCAAGTGCTCCTCAACATGCTGGTCTTCGGCATGGAGCCGCAGGCCGCGCTCGACGCGGCCCGGTTCCGTCACCTCAACGACAACCGGGTCGCGCTCGAGGCGCCGATCACCGACTCGGCGCGGGCCGGACTCAGCCGCCTCGGCCACGAGCTCCAGATGCTCGCGCCCGGCGCAGCGGGCGGAGCGCAGGCGATCATCCGGCTCCCCCGCGGCTACGCTGCCGCGTCGGATCCCCGAAAGGACGGGATGGCGGCGGGGCACTGAGGAGGGCTTAGGCTAGCGGCCTAACGGGAATCGGGAATAGGGAATGGGGAATCGACGTGCTCGGTCCATTCTCCTTCCCGATCTCGTTCCCGATTCCCTAATCCCGATTCCCTAATCCCTAGCCCCTTATGCCCACCGTCGACCTTTCCGGCGTCACGACCCAGTACGAGCTCACCGGTACCGGTGAGCCACTGGTGTTCATCCATGGCCTGGGCGGCCGGGGCGGAGACTGGGCGCCGCAGGTCGCCCACTTCCAGGGACGCTACCGCGTGCTCACATACGATGTGATCGGCCATGGAGAATCGGCGAAGCCGGCGGCGCCGTACACCCTCGCGCAATTCGGTCGTCAAGCCGCTGAGCTGATTCGGCGGGTGATTGGTGGACCGGCCCACATCGTCGGCCTCTCGATGGGCGGGATGATCGCCTTTCAGCTCGCGGTCGACGCGCCCGATCTGGTTCGCAGCCTCACCATCGTCAACAGCGGCCCCGAGCTCGTGCCGCGCACCTGGCAAGAGCGGTATGCCCTTTGGATGCGGGTGTTCATTCTGCGGGTCTGGGGCCTCGAAAAGCTGGGACGGATCATCGCCGAGCGGCTTTTCCCGAGTCCCGCGCAGCACGCGCTCAAGACCCGCTTCCTGGCCGAGTTTCTCCGGAATGATCGGTGGGCGTACCTGGCCGCGACCCGAGCGCTGATTGGCTGGAGCGTCCAGAGCCGGATTGGTGCGATCACGGTCCCTGCCTTGGTCGTCGCCTCGGACCAGGACTACACGCCGCCGAGCCGGAAAGAGGAATACGTCCGGCTGATGCGCCATGCCAAATTGGTCGTCGTGCCCGACGCTCGACATGCGCTCCCGATCGAGAATCCCGCCAAGTTCAACGCGGTCCTCGACCCATTCCTCGCCGAGCTGGCCTCGGCGTGACTGCCCCGCCGGAGGACTCGTGCTCTCGTCGCTGCTGATTTCGCTCTCGCTCCTGGTCTCGCCGACTCCGCCGCCGGTCTACCGGGCGTACGCGGTCCAATACGGCGTTCTCGCCGGGTTCCCCAAGCGGTACCTCATGCTCGGCGCCGATACGACGGAGCGGGTCGACGTGGCGCTGATGGTGTGGGTGCTCAGGGGCGGGGGTCGGACCATTCTTGTGGACGCCGGATTTTACCGGGATCAGTTCATGACCCAGTGGAAGCCCCGCGACTACGTCCGGCCGAGCGAGGCGGTCGCGCGGTTAGGCATCAAGCCCGGCGACGTTACCGATGTCATCATCTCCCACTCACATTGGGATCACGCCGACGGTGCCGACCTCTTTCCCAACGCCAAAGTGTGGGTTCAGAAGACGGAGTACGAGTTCTACCGAGATCCGAAGAACCAGGCGAACACCGGCGTCTATCCGGCGGACATGGCGATGTTCGCGGGCATTGCGAAAGCCGGGCGGCTCATGCTCGTGGCGGGAGACTCGCAGACGGTCGCGCCCGGCGTCGTCGTGTACATCGGCGGCCGGCACACTAAGGAGTCGCAATACGTGAGCGCGCCGATCCAGGGCGGGACGGTGGTGATCGCTTCCGACAACGCGTACCTCTACGACAACCTCAACCGGAAGCGCCCGATCGCGGCCACGTGGGACACGCTGTCGAACCTCTCCGCGCAGGCGCGGATGTTCCGCCTCGCGTCCGAGCGCCGCTTCGTCATTCCCGGGCACGATCCATTGGTCATGACCCGCTTTCCGGTCGTGGTCCCGGGCGTCGTCGAGATCAAGTGACCGCGCGCATCGTCCGGGCCGCCGCGGTACAGGCGGCCCCCGTCATGCTCGATCTCGCCGCTACCCTCGTGCGGCTCGACGACTGGACCGCTCGAGCAGCCGCCAAGAACGCCGACCTGGTCGTGTTTCCAGAGACCTGGATTCCCGGGTATCCTGCCTGGCTCGATCTCGCTCCCGATGCCGCGCGGTTCGGTCACGACGGAGCCAAGCGCCTGTTTGCGCGGCTGTTCGAGAATTCGGTCGAAGTGCCAGGCCCCGCGGCCGACACTATCGCGGGGATCGCGCGGACGCACCAGGTTACCCTCGTCGTCGGCGTTCACGAGCGGGCGGGACGCTCGCTCTACAACACGATGCTCGTCTTCGGGCCGGACGGCTCGATCCGGAACCGGCACCGGAAGCTGATCCCGACTTACGGCGAGCGATTGATCTGGGCGCAGGGCGACGGGGACGGCCTCCGGGTCGTCGAGACGCCGGCCGGACGGTTAGGCGGGCTGATCTGCTGGGAGCACTGGATGCCGCTCGCCCGGCAGGCGCTTCACGACCAACAGGAAGAGATCCACGTCGCGCTCTGGCCCGAGATCAAAGAGATGTACCAGGTCGCGAGCCGCCACTACGCGTTCGAGGGGCGCTGTTTTGTCGTGGCCGCGGGGAGCATCCAGCGGCGCGCCGACCTGCCGGCCGAGCTCCCGGTGCCGCCGGTCAACGGTGACGGGCCCGGCGATCTGATCGTCGCCGGTGGCAGCGCGATTATCGGACCGGCTGGGCAGTACCTCGTGGGACCGGTCTATGGTGAAGAGACGATCCTGGTCGCGGATCTCGACCTGGCGGAGATCGCCCGCGAGTCGCTGCTTCTCGACGTGAGCGGCCACTACAGCCGGCCGGACGTCTTCAAGCTCGAAGTCTCGCGAGGCCGGTAGCGCGGTTTATTCGCGGAGTGTGTCACGCCAGGGCCTCCGCGATCATCGTGAAGGATCACACTCACCGGTTCCGAACGCTGCGAAGAAGCCCGCTCGGACGCCACGCGCTCGCGGGATGACTGCACCATGAGATCGATTCGATTGCCCCGTCTCCGCTCGCGGTCATGACTGCGAGCGCGGCAAAGGACTCACTCCGTCTCGCCCCGCACGCTGCCGGAAGGTTCCGCAGCCGCTCGCTCGGGTGATCACATGAGGATTCTATGATCCGTCTCCGTCGGCTCGTCCCGGCCACCCTGCTCATCGCCGCGGCCATACCGGCGCCGGTCCGAGCGCAGAGTTTTTCCCCGGATTCCGTCCACGCTCCGACCAAGCTCCTCGAATTCACCGCGACCGAGGGCACTTGGGTCAGCGTCGACGTCTCGCCCGACGGCCAATGGATCGCCTTCGACCTCCTCGGCACGTTGTACGAGATGCCGGTCGCCGGAGGTGACGCTCGGCCGCTCACGCATGGGAGGGCCTACGATCAGTTCCCCCGCTACAGCCCCGACGGCAAGAAGATCCTGTTCACCTCCGATCGAGGCGGCAAGGAGGAGATCTGGTTGCTCTATCGGGGCACCGACTCGCTCGAGAAGGTCTCGAAGCTCGAGGACCGCGCGTTCCAGGGGAGCTGGTCCCGCGACGGCCGCTTCGTATATGCCGGCGCCATGGACCTCGGCGCGCGCTTCAGCGGGCACCGCCTCGATCTCTATGGCTCCAAGACCGAGCTCGTGAAAAACGGCGTGTTCGGCGCTGCCACCCATTTCACCGAGGCCGGCGACAAGGTGTACTACAGTGAGCCGGCCGGCGGTCAGATCTACACCGGCGGCTTTCGGATCAGGAGCTACGACCTCAAGACCGCCGAAACGGCGACGTACATCGCCAGGAGCGGCGGCGCCGCCGATCCGGCGATCTC
>JBDTOH010000290.1:0-7345 GCA_039933355.1 Gemmatimonadota bacterium
CGATTCGGCCTATGGCGCGCGGGTTATCGCGGAGCCGACGCATCGATGGTCGAGGGCGGAGCAGGTCAAGTGGGCCATGGACCGCGGCGCGCCGTACGGGAAGCCGGGCGAGGTGTACCACTACTCCGACACCGGCTACATCCTGTTAGGCGAGATCGTCGAGCGGGTGAGCCGGATGCCGCTCGCGAGCGCCTTCAGGACGCTGCTCAACTACGACAAGCTCGGGCTCACAAACACGTGGATGGAGACCTTGGAGCCGATTCCGGCGGGAACCGGCGAGCGGGCGCACCAATACCAGGGCGATATCGACAGCTACGGCTTCGATCCGTCGCTCGACCTGTGGGGCGGCGGTGGGAACGACGCGACCGTCAAGGACATGGCGGTGTTCACCCGGGCGCTGTTCACCGGAGGCGTCTACGACAAGAAGACGACCATTGATACGATGCTGACCTTGGCGCCGGCGCGGGACAACAAGGGCTACCGGTTCGGGATCTCCCCCGTGGTGATCGACAGCGTCCAGGGTTACGGCCACACCGGCTACTGGAATACGTTCTCGTACTACTATCCCGACATCGACGTCGCGATCGCCGGAGCGGTCACTCAAAACCACGAGTATAAGTTGGCCAAGGCGTTGAACGTCGCTGCCCTTTCGGTGGTGAAGAGGGCCGCGCCATAGGCGAGCAGCCGACCGGGCGCGGCCATTCCTCCAAGTCTTTTCCGCCGTTACCTTTCCGCCCGGTTACGACGCCACCTCAATCCGAGATTCGAATCAACTCATGTACAACAAGATCACCGTCGTAGGAGCCGGAAACGTCGGCGCGACCGCCGCCCAGCGCCTGGCCGAGAAGAGCCTCGCGCGCACCGTCGTCATGGTAGATGTCGTCGAAGGCGTGCCTCAGGGCAAAGGCCTCGATCAGTGGCAGTCGGGTCCGATCGAGGGCTACGACACCCGGATCTATGGCACCAACGACTACGAGATGGCGGCCGGCTCCGAGATCTTCGTGGTCACCGCGGGTATCGCACGGAAGCCGGGCATGAGCCGCGACGACCTGGTCAAGACCAACGCCGGCATCGTGAAGACGGTCTCCGAGCAGATCGCTCGGGTCGCGCCCAACTCGATCATCATCGTCGTCTCGAATCCGCTCGACGTGATGTGCTACGTCGCCATGAAGGCTTCAGGCTTTCCGCGGGAGCGGGTTCTCGGAATGGCCGGAGTCCTCGATACGGCGCGCTACCGGATGTTTCTGGCCGAAGCGATCGACGTCTCGGTCGAGGACATTCAGGCGATGGTGCTCGGCGGCCACGGCGACACCATGGTTCCGCTGATCAGCTACACGGTGGTCTCCGGTATCCCGGTGACCCAGCTCCTGTCGCGAGACCGGCTCGACGCGATCGTGAACCGGACTCGGAACGGCGGGGCGGAGATCGTCGCGCATCTCAAGACGGGATCGGCGTATTACGCTCCGAGCGCTGCTGCGGTTCAGATGGTGGAGGCGATCGTGCTCGACAAGAAGCGGATCTTCCCGTGCGCCGCGTGGCTTCAGGGCGAGTACGGGCTGACGGATGTGTTCTGCGGAGTGCCGTGCAAGTTAGGCGGCAAGGGGCTCGAGCAGATCATCGAGGTGCAGCTCACCGATCAGGAGCGAAAAGAGCTCCACGCGTCTGCGGAGGCGGTGCGCTCGATTCAGACGTCGCTGGGGATGTAGGAGCCTTGATCGTTACGGCGCGATGAAGGAGTTGTGCGGCGCGCTCGCTCTCGCGGGCGCGCTCGTCGTTGCAGGCCGGTCGGCGGCCGCGCAAGTGCAGGCGCGCGTGATGGCGCAAGGAATCCTGGTCGGCATCCGAGCCGACCCAACCCCTGAGCGGCGGCCGATTACCGAGGTGCGCCTGAGTCAGCCGACGGCGATGGGCGTCGCCTCCTGGCGCAACCTCACGGCAATCCTCACGCTCGACTTTGAAGGCCTCACCATTCCTGGGGGAGAGCTGACGGCCGGTGCTTGGGGCGAGGGCTTCATTGATCGCCGCCACCCTCACACCTACGTCCACGAAGCGCTGCTCGGCGCCGTGAAGTGGTGGGGCGCTGGTCGGACAGCCTCGGGTGTCGCCGCGTTCGCCGGGAAGGGATTCGTGCCCTTCGGCTCCGACGACCCCATGTCCCGCCCAACCGAGCGCTACCCCGTCAACCATCACTGGTCGCAGATCCTCGAGCGGGCCGTCGTGATCGGTCAGGTGCGGTACCGCTGGGCCGTGATCGAAGCCGCGCTGTTCAACGGCGACGAGCCGGAGCGACCGGAAGATTGGCCGAGGATCAGCGGGCGCTTCGGCGACTCGTGGTCGCTCCGGGGAACGGTGGATCCGCTCGAGGGGCTCGAGGTCAGCGGCTCCGTGGCCAGCGTCGAGTCGCCCGAGAATCGCCCGGGAGCGGGCTCGACCCAGCAGAAGACTCACGTGGGGGTCCGCTATGAATCGCGGGTCAAGGATCGTTACGCGATGGCTGAGTGGGCGCGTACGTCGGAGTTCGACGGTTTCTTCGTGTTCAAGAGCGTGTTGGCGGAAGCCGGGTGGCGGCCGGGGCGCAATCGGATCTACTACCGGTTCGAACGGACCGACCGACCCGAGGAGGAGCGGCTGAACCCGTTTCGGTCGCTTCGTCCTCACTTGGAGAACTCGATTTTCGGCATCACCCGATGGACGCTTCACACGGCGGGCTATGGCTACAGCGTTGGGCGCGGGTCCGCGCGGTTCGAGCCGTTCGCGGAGGCGACGGTCGGCAGGGTTGACCCGCATGGGGCCGGCCTGTTCTCGATCGTGGACACGTACGGCAAATCGTCCGTCACGAGCGTCAGCCTCGGGGTTCGCTTGGGCTGGAATGTGGCCGGCCACAGAATGGGGCGGTACGGCGTCGCCCTGCCGGTGGGTCATGGGCAGGGGCACCACCATTAGAAGGCACAGATGAAGACGGTCCAGGGATCGAGCGCGATCCGCATCGTCGCATGGGTTGCCGCGCTCGCGGGCTGCGCCTCGGAACCGACCGCCGTTCCGCCGCCGCCTCCGGCGGCCGTCGTCACCGTTGCCACGGTTCCCGTCCCGGCGAACTACGGCATCCACGATACCTATGTGCGCGACGGGATCGCGTTTGTGTGCGTGTGGAACACCGGCGTGCAGATCTACGACGTCGGCAACGGCATGCGCGGTGGGAGCCCGAGCAATCCAGTGCTGATCACCACGTTCGTCCCGAACAGCGACGACGTTCCCGGGGGACCGCAGGTGCATAACGCCTGGTGGTTTCACAATCCCGCGCTCCACGAAAGCCGCTACCTGTTCCTCGGCCAGGAAGGTCCCGGCAACATCGGTTTCTCGTCCGCGGGCGACCTCCACGTGCTCGACGTCTCGGATCTCGCGAATCCGCGGGAGGTCTCGGTGTACTCGATGGCGGGGGCTGGAGTCCACAACTTCTGGATGGACGAACCAGCGGCTCGGCTCTACGCCGCGTACTACAACGGCGGCGTGGTCGCGTTCGACGTGTCCGGAACGCTCCCCGCCGATCTGAGCTCGCGGGTGATCGCGACGGCAATGCCGGGCGGGCCGTCCGCGACGTACGTGTGGGGCGTTCAGTTGGCCGATGGAGCACTCTGGGCCGTCGACATGCTGAGCGGATTCTGGAAGCTCGATCCGGTCACGCTCGGCACGTTAGGCGGCGGCAACAACGTTCCCGACCGGTACGGCTCCGATCTCTGGGTCGCGGCCGACTACGGGTATACCGGGACCTGGGGCGGGGTGGGCCGGACCGGCGTTCGCGGCGACGCCATCAAAGTCTGGCGGGTCTCCGGGGTCGGCGACCCGGCGCTGGTCGATTCGGTGATCTTCACCGCGATCAACACGGTGAGCGACCTGCAGGTGAGCGATGACGGAGCGTTCCTCGCGGCAACTGCGGAGGGTCAGACGAACGGCGGGCTGTATCTCCTGAGCCTTGCCAATCCAGCGAAGCCCGTGGTCGTGAGCACGACTCTCGTCGATCGAGGCCTTCACACCGGTACGATCGCCACCATCGGCGGCCGCCAGTTCGTGTTCGGCGCGAAGAATCCGCCCAATCCCGCGCTGATGATATTCGACGTGACCGGCGTCGTTCCCTCGTCGGCTACAGGACCTCGAAGCTCCGCCGCCCGATGACCTTCTGGCCATAGCGGCATTCGACCCGATACGTGCCCTGCTGCCAAGTCCCGGCATTGGTGTTGCCCCAGCCCATCCGCCAGGCACTGTTGCGGCTGTTCGGCTCGAGGCGGGCGATGATCGAGAGACTGGTGAGCGCCGAGCCGTCGCCCCGGTCGACCGTGCAATTGAAGGGAATGATGAGGTTCCGGCCCGGGGTTTCGTGGGTCAGAAACACCACGACATAGACGTATCGGGTCTGGGTCGCGAGGAAGCGCGTAGAGTAGTTGAACGGCAGGACCGGCTGGTAGGCGTTCTCGTAGAACGAGATCGAATCGGCGCGAAAGGTCTGGCGGAACTGAGAGCCGCCTCCGCTCGAGCGCTCGCTGACCTCAAACCCTACGTTCTTCACGTCGCCGTGACCGCCGAAGGCGAGCCACCCGATGACGAGGACGGCCAGCAACGCGCCGCCGCCGCCGAGCAGATATTTGCGTCCCTTGGGGGTGAGAAGAAAGACCGCCTTGGGCAGCTTGAAGTGAAACGCCGAGTCGGTCGATTCGATCACTTTCCTGGTCTTGGAGACCGGCGGCTTGGCCGGGGGCGGCGTCGTCACCTTGCCGAACTCAGTCTGGGGCGGCAGCGGGGCCGGCTGCCCCAGCGCAGTGCGGACGGTCGCGACCAGCGTGGCTATCGGTCCGGCCCGGTCGGGCAGGAACGCGTCGAGCCATTGGATCGTCCGGAGGTGGAGCGCCATCCCGCCTTCCGGCAGCGTGTCCTCGACTCGGAACGGCACGATCACCGCTCCCTTGGTCATGGCCACGTCCAGCTCGTTTGCGACGTGCGTGGACCGGTTGGCGTACCCCGAGAATACCAGGACGAACACGCGCGCCCCGCCGATCCCATTCATGATCGACTGAGCCCACACATCGCCGCCCTTGATATCGCGCGGGGCGATCCAGCACTTGATGCCGGTCGATTCGAGGGCGGTAACGATGGCGAGAGCGGTGTCGGTGTCCCGGGTGGAATACGATACGAAAACGTCGTGAGGCATTCGACTCAGGGGTTCGGGAGTGGTTCCTAGAATACCCGGAAATCGCCCGGGTGCAAATGGGCCGAGCCCCTTGACCGCGGCGCTCCGAGGGAGAGCTTTCCCGGATCCCTCGCCCCTCGCCATGACATGACCGAGCCAACAACGCGCCTCGTGCCACCCCGACTCGTGTATCGGATCGGCGTTGTCGGCCACCGGTGGAACAAGCTTGGCGGCACGGCTGCATGGAGGGACGGTCCGCACGGGATCGAACGAAGCAACAAGATCGAAGCC
This sequence comes from Gemmatimonadota bacterium, assembly GCA_039933355.1. Taxonomy (GTDB): domain Bacteria; phylum Gemmatimonadota; class Gemmatimonadetes; order Gemmatimonadales; family GWC2-71-9; genus SHZU01. The sequence continues at coordinate 5,471 of JBDTOH010000290.1, forward strand.
GTCCTGACCGAGCGGCTCCGCCAAGTCCTCGCGTCGATCCGGGTGGCCGTGGAAGCGATCGGCGCGGAGTCGAGGCCCGCCTACCAATCCGCCGGCCCGGGCACCGGCTTCAAGGCGGAGCTGGTCATCGTTTCCGCGCTGGCCGAAGGGGCTGACCGGCTGGTTGCCAAGGCGGGGGTCGCCGAGGGGTACTGCCTCGACGTCATTCTGCCGTTCGCGGCGCCTGCCTATGAGGAGGACTTCGACGAGCGGTGGGCGGCGAAGTCCTGGTCTCGTCCGGGCGCGTTGGCTGAGTTTCACGACCTCCTTGGCATGGCGCGGACGACCGTCACGGCGGACGGCATTCTCGGCCGGGACGACCGGTATGGTCCCCTCAGCCGGATGGTGGTGGAGCACAGCGACCTGGTGATCGCGCTCTGGGATCGTGGCCCTACCGACGGCGTCGGCGGAACGGCGGACGCGCTCGCGACGGCGCGTCGTTATGAGGTGCCGATCATCCGGGTCGACTACGAGCTCGATCAGAACGACGAGGCGACCGCCTGGCTCGAGAGGCCGAATCCGAACGATGACGGGCGGGCGGGGGGCCTCGCCGGGTTCGGCGCGGTGCTCGAGCGCTCGCTCAAACGGCCGCCCGCATCGCATGATCACCGGGGACGGCTCGACCTGCTCGACGATTTCTTCAGCGAGCAGATCCCCCCAGGCCGGCTCGGGAAGGCGTACGACGTGATGGTGAAGTGGCTGATGAGGCCGGGGTCGCGGTGGCTGCCGACCTTTCTCATGTGGCCCCGCGTGCTTGCCCGCGTCACGCAACAGGCATTCGACCAGGACCCGGTTGGCGCGGCGATGCGGGAGTGGCGCGGCCAATGGGCGAGCGTACCGGTCGTACCGGAGCCACTCCGCGAGCGGCTGTGCCGGGAGCTCGCGCCGACCTACGCCTGGGCGGACCGGTTCGCGACCTACTACGCGAACCGCTACCGGTCGGCGTACACGACGGTCTTCAGCCTCACCTGGGTGGCGGTCGTCGCGGCCGTCATCGGGCTCGGCGCCAACATGTTCGAAGCCGACTTGTTCGCGAAGGACGGACGCGGCCCGACCCCCGGGGTGCTCGAATGGCTCGTCCCGGCCACCGGAGTGGTCGAGCTGGTGGTGCTGATGGCCATCGCCGGGCTCGTGTGGTGGGGCAGCCGGCAGCGGTTCCACGAGAAGTGGGTCGACTACCGGTCGCTCGCCGAGCGGTTCCGCCACCTGACCTTTCTCTGGCCGTTAGGCAGGAGCAGCGGGTTCGCCCGGGCGCCTCAGGCCAACGATCCCAACGATCCGAGGCGGAGCTGGTTTGCGTGGCTGTTCCGGGCGCGGGTCCGTGAGCTCGGGCTCTTCGGGGCGGACTTCACGCCGCCGCATTTCGACGGATGCCGCCACCTCCTGCTCGACCACGAGCTCGAGGAGCAACGGGACTATCACCGGCGCAACATCGACAAGATGAGCCGGATGTACCACTTCGCTCACGGGCGAACCGAGTGGCTGTTCTACGCGGCCGCGCTGCTCGCCTTCGCGCATCTGGGTCACTGGGTCTACGAGCAAGTCACCCACCCGGGTCATCACCCGAACACGTCTGAGGACCTCCTCATCGCGATCGCGTTTGCGGCAGTCGCGGTCTTCCTACCGTCGCGGGCTGCGGCACTGCACGGGTGGGTCGGGCAGGGAGACTTCCTGGGCAGCGCGCTTCGCTCGGCGGAGCTCCAGTACCGGCTGGCGGAAGTTCAGCGAATCGGCCGGTCGCTGACCGAAGTCTCGAGCCACACGTTAGGCGACGTGGCGATCGATGCGGCCCGGGTGATGGAAGGCGACCTGGCCGCCTGGGACGCGGTCTCGCGG
>JBDTOH010000291.1:0-7308 GCA_039933355.1 Gemmatimonadota bacterium
CGAAGGCGTCCGGCGGGAGTGTGCTGGCGCCGTGCTGGACCGCGCCTCCCAGGCCATAGTCCAGCCGGGCCGCATTCGAGAGCGCCTCGAGCGCGAGGAGATCCAGCTTCACGTCGGCCATGGTGCCGTCAGGGAGCACCACGCCGCCGTGCGAGGTCCCGGTCTGGACCGAGATCTTGCTGATCCCCACGAGCCCCTGCCCCATCGCGGCCAGCGTCCGGTTGAAGCCGTCCATGAAAGCGTGAAGCTCTTCAACCGTGCTGTTCTTGTGGCCGACTTCGCCGATCTCCGCCCCAACCGAGATCGTGACCCCCTCATGCTCGAGCTGCCGAATGAACGCCGTGATCTCAGCGGCGCGCTCGTAGTTGTCCTTCTGCTGCAACGCGAGCGTGGGCTTCGAGAGGTCCACCAGCGTCGAGGTGTCGACGTCGATGTTGAAGAAGCCGGCGCCGACCTCCTCCTCGATCAGCTTCTTGACCTCGCCGACCTCTTCCTCCGGCGCCGCCTGGTACTTCTTGAGACTGACCTGACAGTGATCGCCCTGGATGAAAAGGGGGAGCCGGTACCCCTCGCGGAGCGCCGCGGCGATCAAGACGGCGACGTACTCGGACGGCCGCTGGTCGGTATAGGCGATCTCGGACCGGGCAATTTCCAGGATGATCGCCCCGGCGTCGGCGGCGAGCGCGGCCCGGAACACCGCGCGCGCAGTGTCGTACGTCATCATCCGGATGTTGATCGCCGGAACCGTGAACCCGCTGCATTCGCCCCGGCCCCGGGCCATGTACAAGTCATGGATCGATGCGGTCCGAACCCCGACCTCCTGACCGATCTCCCACAGCACCCACCGGGCGGCCTCCCGCTCGAGGTCGGAGCCGAAAACCGCCTTCCAGACGACCTGGTCGATCGCCGCCGACTGGAGCCGTTTCGCGTCGGCGACCGTGACGCCGGCGCCCCCCGGATCGACGGCGACGCCCACCAAGCTCGCAATCTTTTGCCGCAACACGTTGCTCATCTTATCCTCGAGTGGACGGTCAAATGGAGGCTGGCGCGCAATCTAGGCCGCCGCCTCCAGAGCGTCAAACGAGCCCGCTGCCTGCGGTCCAACCTGTCACCCCGTGCCAAATCTCCGGCGGCCCAAGCGAATGTCAAAACTGGGCATCAAACCCACTTCGGAAATCTCGCCAGCCTCGATCGCATTATCCACATAACGCTGTTATGTGTAAGGCTTGTGGAACACGCCGGGCTGTGAGGGCCCGGATGTTGAGAATCAGCTCGCCTGCTAGACCACTGTTGATCAACGAGTTGACCCCCGATCCGACCGACTTCCCCCATTTCCACCTGTGGACAACATTCCCGATCCACAGGTTTGTGGGGAGCCGTTTTCCCCTCAAAAACCGGGGTAAGAAGCTCATCGGATTGGCGTGGATAACTTGGGGACACGGACCCGTAAGTCGCACCTGCTGACGTGTCTAGCCAGTTTGTCCCGTTTCTCCCGCTTTCCACAGCCACGGCGGTTCATCACCGGGCGACCTAACGGTTTGAAATGGCCGACCGAGATGGCGACAGTGAGACCGCTGCAGCCAGCTTCACCACCCGTCCAATTCCTCCGTGGGCGCACGTGCCGGTCCCTCTTGTCCCAGCCGCAACCGGCTGAATCTGCTCCATTGGGACCGCTCTGCGACCTGGATGACTTCGGACCAACACCTCGGTGATCGGGCAGGGATCTAGGTCGGAGGTTGGGACGGACAACTGTCCTCCCACCTAGATATTTGCCCGGACGAGCGCCCCTCCAGATAACCTCGCCAGGAGTTGCCTGACCGGGATCAAGGTCGACGTCAGACCTATTGACCAGATACTGCAATAGTTACCATTCCTCCCTCACAAGGAGCCCGTCGTGCCGAGAGAGAGTCGCCGGACAAAGATCGTCGCGACCCTGGGACCCGCTTGGGAAAAGCCCGATCAGATGCGGGCTATGCTCGATGCCGGAGTCGACGTCGTCCGGATCAACTCCTCTCACGGAACCCCCGAGATCCGGACCCGCTGGATCATGGACCTCCAGCAGGTCCAGCGCTCTCGAGACCGGGCCTGCGCGGTACTGGTCGACTTGGTCGGGCCCCGGATCCGGGTCGGCCAGCTCAGCGCCCCGATCCAGCTCCAGCAGGGCCAATCCGTCGTCTTCGCCCCCGAGAACGAGGTCAAGGAAGGCGAGATCCCGACCACGTACCGGGAGCTCGCCGCAGACGTCACGCCCGGCACCAGAATCTTGATCGACGACGGCCTGCTGGCGGTGGAGGTCACCTCCATCATCGGCGACAAAGTGGTCGGCACGGTGCGGTACGGCGGCGAGCTCAAATCGAACAAGGGGATCAACCTGCCGGGCGTCGAGGTGAGCGCACCCGCCTTGACGGAAAAGGACCGCGAGGAGGCGCTCCGGGCTGTGTCGCTCGGCGTCGACTACATCGGGCTGAGCTTCGTCCGGCGGCCTCAGGACGTCGAAGGCCTCCGCCGCCTCGTCCCCAAGCACGTCAAGCTGATCGCCAAGATCGAGAAGGACACCGCGCTCGAGCATCTCGAGGCGATCATCGCGACGTCCGATGCGATCATGGTGGCCCGCGGCGACCTCGGGGTGGAGCTCCCGTTCGAACAGGTTCCGCTGGTACAGAAGCGCCTGATTCGCGAGGCAAACCGGCACGGAAAGCCCGTCATCACCGCGACCCAGATGCTCGAGTCGATGATCAAGGCCCCGCGGCCCACCAGGGCGGAGGCGTCGGACGTGGCGAACGCGATCCTGGACGGGACCGACGCGGTGATGCTGTCGGCGGAGACGGCGGTGGGTGCCTTCGCGCTCGAGGCCGTGCTCGCGATGGACCGGATTGCCCGCGAGGTCGAAAGTCACCGGATGGACGACGAGAAGCATGGGTCCGTCTGGGAGGCTTCAGCCGCGATGCTCCGCCAGCCGCACGCGACGACCCGAACCGAAGACGCCATCGCGGTCGCGGTCTGCGCCGCCGCCGACCTGCTCAAGGTTCCGCTGATAGCCTGCCTGACCAGCAGCGGCTTCACGGCCCGCACGATCTCCTCGTATCGACCAAACGTCCCGATCCTCGCCGTGACCCCGGAGCCGGAGACCTTCCGCCAGCTCGCTCTCGTGTGGGGAGTCATCCCCGCCCTGACCGAGCACCGCCCCGACTACGACTCGATGATGGCCCTGACCAGCGAGCTGGTGCTCAAGAAGGCCCTCGCCTGGCCGGGCGACCGAGTGGTGGTAACCGCCGGCGTGCCCTTTGATCTCGCCGGGACGACGAATTTGATGAAGATCGAGACCATCTAGGGCGGCAAGGCGGCAAGGCGGCAGGGCGGCAGGTTGCTCCGCTGGGAAGCGATCCGCCGTGTCCTCGCTTCGACAGTGATCTCGCGGCACCTCGGGCGCTAATTTGTCGGCTTGCCGCCTTGCCGCCTTGCCGCCCTGCCGCCTTCTTTTGCACGATGCGCCTCACCCTCCTCGGCACCGGCACTTCCTTCGGCGTCCCCCAGATCGGGTGCTCGTGCGCGGTCTGTTCTTCGCCCGATCCAAAGGACCACCGGAACCGGACCGCCGCACTCGTCGAGGTTGGGGGAAAGTCGATTCTAATCGACACGCCGCCCGAGCTTCGGCTGCAGCTGCTCGCCGCGAAGGTCGATCGGGTCGACGCCGTGCTCGTCACTCACGAGCACGCCGATCATGTCGCGGGGATCGACGATCTCCGGATCTTCTCACTCCGGGCTCGTGCGCCCGTCCCCCTCTACGCCTCGTCCGCGACGAACCACTTCCTCCGCGAGCGCTACCGCTACATCTTCGACGACGGCGTCGTTGCCCTGCCGGGCACCTCCAAGCCGCGCCTGACGCTCAACGACGTTACCGCCGGCGTGCCGTTCACCGCGGCGGGGGTCGAGATCCTGCCGCTCGAGTTCGAGCACGGCACGATGGGCGTGTTAGGGTTCCGGATCGGCTCGGCGGCCTACATCACTGACGTGAAGCGGCTCTCACACGCGGCGCGCGAGCGCCTTCGGGGTCTCGATGTCCTCGTGCTCAACGCGCTCTGGTGGCGCGATCATCCAACCCACATGAGCATTCCCGACGCGATCGAGGTGGCCAAAGACCTGGCCGCCAAGCGCACCTTGCTCACCCATCTCACCCACGAGACCGGTCACGCCGAGCTCCTCGCCCAGCTGCCAGCCGGCATCGAGCCCGCGTACGACGGCCTCACCGTGGAGGTTGACTCATGAAGTACCACTACGGCCGCATGCTCACCGACAAGCTCGACGGCCGGCACGGCATCGGTCGGGGCCGGCTCGAGGATCTGAGCCGCCGGTTCCCCGAAGTGCTCGCCGAGGTCGAGACTCGCCGCAAGGCCGGCGAGTACGGCTTCTACGACCTCGCCTCGCAGGATACGACGGTCCGCGGGATTCGGACCTTCGCGGAGGGGATCGGCCAGGCGTACGACCACGTCCTCGTGTTAGGCATCGGCGGATCGTCGCTCGGGAACAAGGCGCTGATCAACGCGCTCAAGCCGCCCGCCTGGAACGAGATGGACGACGAGGCCCGGGAGTTCTACCCTCGGATCACCATCCTGGAGAACGTCGATCCCACATCCATGGCCGCAGCGCTCCGCCGGATCGATCCGCGCCGGGCTCTCGTCAACGTGATCAGCAAGTCGGGCGGGACGGCTGAGACGCTGGCCCAGTACCTGGTGGTTCGCGACTGGCTCGACCAAGCGTTAGGCCCGGACGCCGCCGCCCGTCACCTCGCCTTCACCACCGATCCCGTCAAAGGACCGCTCCGCGAGCTTGCCACCCGCGAAGCGATCGCCGCGCTCGAGGTTCCTCCGGACGTCGGCGGGCGTTTCAGCGTGCTCACGCCGGTGGGCCTCTTGCCGGCGGCGCTCGTGGGCATCGATATCGAAGCCCTGCTCCGCGGGGCCGGCCGCGCAATTGACGCAGCCGCCTCGCCCGACCTGCTCAAGAACCCGGCCGGCCTCTACAGCGCCCTCCTGTGGGCGGCCGACGCCTGGCTCGGTGCCCGGATTCATGTGCTCATGCCGTACAGCGACCGGCTCAAGGAGTTCGCGTCGTGGTTCGTGCAGCTCCTCGCCGAGAGCCTCGGCAAGCGGGTCGACCGCCGGGGTGAGACCGTCTCCTGCGGGCCGACGCCGCTCCCCGCCGTCGGCGCCACCGACCAGCACAGCCAGGTGCAGCTCTTCATGGAGGGCCCCTTCGACAAAGTGCTCACGTTCATCCGGATCGAATCGCCGGGCGAAGACGTCAAGATCCCGAGCCGGGCCAACCTGCCCGAGGAGCTAGCGTACCTCCAGGGCCACACGTTAGGCGGGCTCTTGAATGCGGAACAGGAGGCGAGCTCGAGCGCGCTCGCTCGGCAGGGCCGGATGAATGCCACGATCGAGGTCCCCCACCTCGACGCCGAGGTCATGGGCGAGCTGATCATGTTCTTCCAGATTGCGACCGGCTTCGCCGGGATCTGGTACGGCGTGAATCCGTTCGATCAGCCGGGCGTCGAGCTCGGCAAGCGGCTCACCTTTGCGGCGATGGGACGGCCGGGCTTTCCGAAGGAGGACGCACCGATCGCGGCGGGGCTGCCCGCGGACGTGGTGGGCTGACATGCGCCCTCACCGCTTCGCTAACCCGCTGATCGCCGGATATATTGCCGTTCAGCTGCTCGCCCCCATCAGCGGCTTCTTCAAGGACAAGTTCGACAGTTGGGGCCGATTCACCTGGAACATGTACGCTGAGACGTACCGTTGCCGGAACGAGTACCAAGTGGTGGACGAGAGGGGACTGGCCCGCCCTCTATACGTCGACGGATACCTCGCCCGCGGCGACAACAGCGTCGCCAAGGCCGCTCACCGCGACGTCCTCCCAGTGCTCCACAAATTCTTGTGCGAGCAGCTGGCCCGCTCGGGAACGGGAGGACGGCTCCGCGGTGAGTGCGTCTGCACGTCGAACGGCGCCGAATTCCAGACCTTGATCGACGACAAAGCAGACCTCTGTAGTGCTCCCAATTATGGCGTTGCGCTGAGGTAGGTCCGCCAAGTGGCTGACCTCGCGGCGACCAAACCCAACGGCGCCTGGGCGCGGTTCTGGTATTCCTCCGGAAACGCGGTCACCTTTGGCATCTTCCGATTCCTGTTCGGCATCGCGGTCCTGGTAGAAATCGGGACGACCCGAGCGAGGAGTCAGTTCGCAATCGAGGGCGGGTTCCACTATCCGTACCTTCCGTTCATCAAGCCGGTACCGGAATCGGTTTACAACGCGATTCATACCCTGGAGTATCCGTTCGCCGCTTTGCTGGCGCTCGGAATCTTGCCCCGGATATCCGCTGCGGTCCTGTTTGGGCTTCAGGGATACATTTTCTTCACCGACCGGCTGAACTTCCGTAACCATCCCTACTTTTTTCTACTGATCCTTCTCCTGCTCGCGTTCTCACGCGCGGGTGGGTCCTTCTCGCTGCCGGCCCTGGTCCGTCGCATTCGGAAGCGGGCTGCCATCGAGATCGCGCCTGACCCGGTCGTCGCGCCGCTCACAATTCAGCGAATGATCCAGGTCCAAGTCTCGATCGTGTACCTCTATGCGGCCCTCCACAAGATCACGCCGTACTATTTGAGCGGCAGCGTCCTCGCTCGCATGTTGGAGCAGCCGTTCCGCCGCGATTGCCGTCACGATGGACATCTGGGCCTTCTCGGCGGCGATGATTGCGTCCTACCTGCTCTTCCTCGACCCGGAAACGCTTCCGCGGCTTTGGGAGCGCGTCAGGGCGCGGTTCGGCACGGTGCCGAGAACCACGCCCCCAAGGGCGCTCCTCGGCGATGCTTCGCAAACGTCCGGGGGGACTGCGGCCAAGAAGGCCAAGAACGGCGGATCCCGGCCTGCCCGAAAGCGATGACGGAGCGCGACAGCAACTGGCCCTTGGCTTGCCTCTTTAGCAGGGACAAGCTCGAAAAATACCGGTAGGAGTCGACCGGGGTTCCAGGGTTAACCTGTTGAGGACACAGACGATGGACATACTCCGCAAGCTGCAGTCGATCCTGGCTCCCCCAACGAGCCCGGAAGTCCGTTCCCGCGCCGCCCAGCTCCGGCCGGAAACTCCTTCCCCGTTCTCGTTCAACCGGACCCTCGGGGACGCGATTCAGATGGACCCCTTCTGCCATCTCAAGCCGATCGAGACCGAGTCCATCGCGAGCGAGCCGATTCCGATGCCTCCACCCGGCGTCGATCCCCCGATCGTGTCCGAGCCGGCCCCCGACCCGGCTATCG
>JBDTOH010000292.1:0-7290 GCA_039933355.1 Gemmatimonadota bacterium
GGAGTGGCGGGCGAAACAGCTGGGCTTGTGACGACCAATTGGGTAGCTGATGGCCGACTAATGGGGAGCTGACGACCGACTATGGCGACGTATTTGGTGACGGGTGGGGCGGGGTTCATCGGTTCCCACGTTGCGGCAGCATTGCTCGGCCGCGGGAATCGGGTCCGAGTGCTGGACAACTTCTCGACCGGGAGACGGGAGAACCTGCAAGGGCTCACCGGCGTTGACCTGATCGAGGGAGACATCCGAAGCTATCACACGGTGCGCGAAGCGGTTGACGGCGTGCATTTCGTACTCCATCAGGCAGCGCTGCCCTCGGTGCCGCGGTCGATCCGAGATCCGATTACGTCGAACGACGTGAACGTCGTCGGCACTCTGAACGTGCTCAACGCGAGCCGGGACGCGAAGGTGGCCCGCTTGATCTACGCTAGCAGCTCCTCGATCTATGGGAGGAACACCGAGCTGCCGAAGCGCGAAGACATGATGCCGCTGCCGATATCGCCGTACGCGGTGAGCAAGCTGGCGGGTGAGTTCTACTGCCGCGCGTTCACCGAGCTATACCAGTTCGAGACGGTCATTCTCCGCTACTTCAATGTGTTCGGCCCCCGGCAGGATCCAAAGTCTCAGTACTCCGCGGTGATCCCATTGTTCATCGACAGGATCTTGAACAATGAGCCACCGTCGGTGAACGGAGACGGGAGTCAAACTCGCGATTTCACTTATGTCGACAACGTCGTGGCGGCGAACCTGGCCGCATGCCTCGCGCCCCACGCGGCAGGACGCGTCCTCAATATTGCGGGCGGCAAGCGGTATTCGGTGCTCGACCTGGTGACGGCCCTCGGAGAGATCATGGGGCGCTCGATTCAGCCGGTGTTCAATCCGACGCGAATGGGGGACGTCCCGCATTCCTATGCGTCGATCGAGGCGGCGGGCGAGGTCCTTGGGTACGCGCCACACATCGACTTTCGCCAAGGGCTCGAGCGGACGGTCGGTGCCATGAAGGGAACAGCCACCTAGGTAAAGAATCGTGTGTGGCATCACCGGGTTCTGGTACCGGCGCCGTCCTCCAAGCGATCCGGAAGGCTTGTTGCGGCGAATGGCGGATGCGATCCGTCATCGGGGGCCGGATGACAGCGGGGTCTGGTTCGATTCGAGCAGCGGCGTCGGCCTCGGCCACCGCCGCCTCTCCATTCTCGATCTGTCGTCGCTTGGCCACCAGCCGATGTGGTCGGGGTCGGGCCGTTACGTCGTCGTCTTCAATGGCGAGATCTACAATTTTCTCGAGCTCCGAGCGCTCCTCGAGCGGCGAAGCGTGGTGTTTCGCGGGCAGTCGGATACCGAGGTCATTGTTGCCCTTGCCGACGAGTTTGGCGTCGTCGATGCGATTGGTCGATGTTCCGGAATGTTCGCGCTTGCGATCTTCGATCGGCAGGAGCGGTCGCTCTACCTGGTTCGCGACCGTCTGGGGGAGAAGCCGTTGTACTACGGCTGGTTGGCCGATTCTCTCATCTTCGGTTCGGAGCTGAAAGCTCTCAGAGCCCATCCGGACTTCGTGGGCGGAGTCGACCGGGACTCACTCGCGCTGTTCATGAGGTACTGCTACATACCGGCTCCGTGGTCGATTCATCCCCAGGTCCGCAAGGTTGACGCCGGGACGATTCTTCGCTTTGATCTGAGCCGCGACTTTCACGAACCTGATCGGATCGAGTACTGGTCTTCCCGAGCGACCGCAATGCGTGCGCGGCAAACCGGATTCGCGGGGTCGCATGAGGATGCAGTCACCGCTCTCGATGAGCTGCTGAGGAAGACGGTTCGAAGCGAGATGGTCGCCGATGTGCCGTTAGGTGGCTTTCTGTCGGGTGGGATCGACTCTTCTCTGGTCGTCGCTCAGATGCAGGCCAACAGTGCCCGGCCGATCAAGACGTTCACCATTGGGTTCCACGAAGCCGATTTCAATGAAGCCAAGCACGCGAAGGCGGTTGCCCACCATCTCGGCGCCGACCATACCGAGCTGTATGTCACCCCGCGCGACTCGTTGGAGGTCGTTCCCCGACTGCCATTGCTGTACGACGAGCCGTTCGCCGACTCCTCTCAAATCCCGACATTCTTGCTGTCTCAGCTCACCAGACAGCACGTCACCGTGAGCCTGTCCGGTGACGGAGGCGACGAGCTTTTCGGAGGCTACTGGCGGTATTTTCTCGGAGATCGGCTGTGGCGACGAATGCGGCCGATCCCGCGCGGAATCCGGCGCTGGGGCGCCGGCTTGATTCGGAAGCTGGCCCCCGGCCGCTGGGACCATGTTCTGGCGGCGACGAGCCGAGTGCTGCCGAAACGGTTCCGGGCGGCTGCCACCGGCGATCGGCTGCACAAGCTCGCCAGCGTCCTGACGGCGACAACGGCTGCGGACTTATATCGCAATCTGGTTTCGCATTGGCCTGACCCTTCGGCACTGGTCTTGGGCTCGAGCGAGCCGACGATCCCAGAGACTCCGGGCAGTGCATGGGCCGGAATGGGAAGCATCGTCCCTAACATGATGCTCCTCGACGCGGCCTCCTACCTTCCGGACGACATTCTCGTCAAGGTCGATCGGGCAACCATGGGCGTGAGCCTCGAATCCAGAGCGCCGTTCCTTCACCACGATATCTACGAGTTTGCTTGGAGCCTGCCGCTCGAGTCGAAAGTCGGCCGGGGTGGAAGCAAGCGGATTCTGCGAGATCTGCTCGCTCGATACGTTCCGCGCACTCTGTTCGAACGACCTAAGATGGGGTTCGGCGTCCCGATCGAGCATTGGCTCCGAGGTCCGCTCCGAGAATGGGCTAGCGACCTGCTGTCCGTCGATCGACTCAGGCGGCAGGGGTTTCTGAACGTCGATCTCGTCGAACGCACTTGGTGTGAGCATCTCTCGGGCCGCCGCAACTGGCAATACCTCCTTTGGGACGTTCTGATGTTTCAGGCGTGGCTCGAGACGTAAGTGCCAGGTTCGATGAGGAACGTCCTTCGTTTTGCCGTGGCGAGCGGGGTGCCTTCGCTGGTCAATTTCGCGGCCTTGAGCGTCTATAGCCGCCTGCTCGCTCCAGGGGAGTACGGCCGGTTTGCTCTTGTCGTCGCGGCAACCGGGCTCGTGAACGGCGTGGCGTTTCAGTGGATTCGGTCCGGCGCTCGCCGCTACGCGGCCGCTTTTCCAAACGACTTGCCGGCGTTTCGCGCAACCCTTGCCCGCCTCTATGCCGCAGTGCTCGGCGCCGTCGCGATCGGTTGCTTCGCGGGGATCTTGGTAGCACCCGAGGGATGGAAGCCCATCGTCGGGGTTGGGGCCTGCTTTCTCGCGGTGCAAGCGTGGGCCGAGCTCAGCTTGGAGCTGACATTGGCACGCTCGGATGCGCGCCGATACGGCACCCTGCTGCTGAGCCGATCCGTCACGGCCGCGCTGATCGGTGGCGGACTGGCGTGGGCGGGGTGGGGAGCGATCGGTGTGCTCGTCGGCGGGATTGCAGGATTCTTGGCGATCGGTGCTCTTTCGCTGGTTAACGAGTGGCGCGGTACCCTGTGGGCGTCGCGAAAAGAGGGCATGGCCGGCCACCTCATCAGGTACGGGGCTCCACTGGCGTGGGCGTTCGGCCTCCAGTTCATTCTCGACCAGTCTGATCGTTTCCTCCTCGGGATGTTCCGGGGTACCGCTGAGGTCGGCCGGTACGCTGTCGCATACGATCTCACGCAACAGAGCCTGACCACTCTGATGATGATCGTGAACCTGTCCATGGTACCACTCATTTTCCGGGTGCTGGAACAGCAGGGCGCGACGGAGGCCAGGGCGGCGCTCGCCAGGCAAGGCGCGCTCTTGATGGCGGTGGCGCTCCCGGCGGCCGTGGCATTGGCGATACTCGCTCCTAACGTCGCCGGGGTTCTACTCGGCGCGAATTACCGGACGGCGGCGGATGGTTTGATCCCGGTTGTGGCGGCGGCGGGGTTGGTGGGCGGGCTCAAGGTGTACTACTTCGATCTCGGCTTCCAGCTTGGCAAGGCAACCCGGTTCCAGCTCGTTATCAGCGCTGTGTCGGCTGGGTTGAACGTGATTTTGAACGTAATATGGATCCCGAGATGGGGTGCGAAGGGGGCCGCTTATGCCACGCTCGCCTCCCTCTGCATCGGTGCCCTGCTCAGTTTCATAGGGTCGAGGGCGGTGTTTTCGGTGCCGATTCCGGCGCAGCAATGGTTTCGGATCTTGGTGGCGGTGGCGGCGATGAGCGGAGCGCTGCTGCTGCTTCGTGCGAACGAGGGAGTCGTGGCTCTGGTCGTCCAGGTGGTCGTCGGTGGCCTGGTCTTCGTCGGCGCCGCTTACACGCTCAACGTCGCCGGAGCTCGTAAACACTCGGCGGTCGTAGGGGCGGGCTAGCGTAGTGCCGTCCCTCCCGACGCATGTCGGCCTTTTGATCCGCTCGCTCAACCGTGGGGGGGCCGAGCGACAGCTGGCTCAGTTGGCGAAGGGAATCCGCAAGCGGGGTTGCCGGGTCACGGTCGTCGTGTTTCGCCCGGGCGGCGCATTCGAATCTGACTTGGCCGCGTCGGGCGTGCGGGTCGTTACGCCGAATAAGGGAGGGCGGTGGGATCTGATGGGCTTTGGGCTGCGCCTGGTGAAGTTGCTGAAGAACGAGCAGATCACGGTCCTCTACAGTTTCCTGCCTGACCCGAATCTCATTGCGGTGGCGGTTCGCCCGTTCGTGCCAAGTCTGCGCGTGGTCTGGGGAGTGAGGGCGTCCGCCCTCGACTTTTCCCAGTCCTCTCGGACCGCCGCCGCCGCCTTCCACCTGAGCCGTTTGCTTGCGAAGTACCCCGCTTCGGTCGTGGCGAACTCGGAGGCTGGTGCGGCATACCATATCGCGCGCGGGTACCCCAGGACCTCGATGACAGTCGTCCCAAACGGCATCGACACGGACAACTTCACGCCGATCGTGGGCGCCCGAGAGCAGGTGCGAGCGAAATGGGGGTTCGAGGCCTATCATGATGTGTTCGGGCTGGTCGGCCGACTCGATCCGGTCAAAGGTCACCTGTTCTTCCTGCAGTGCGCCGCCGCGTATTCGAAGCAGCGTCCGAATGCCCGGTTCGTATGCGTGGGGGGCGGAAGCGATCGCTTGCGCCGCGAGCTTCAGGAGTCTGCTGCCGCTCGAGGACTTGGCGATCGGGTAGTCTGGGCCGGCGAGGCCACGGATGTCGTCGCGGCATATAATGGTCTCGATCTTACCGTGTCGTGCTCGAGTAGCGAAGGGTTCTCGAACGTTATCGGAGAGTCGATGGCCTGCGGCGTTCCGTGCGTTGTCACGGACGTGGGCGATTCGAGAGCAATCGTCGCCGACCTCGGGGAAGTCGTTCCGGTCGGCGACCTCCCGCGAATGGTAGCTGCCTGGGACAATGTGCTGGCGCGACGGTCACTGAGTTTCTCGCTGGCCTGTCGAGATCGGGTCGTGAGCCGCTTCGGTCTCGACAAAATGGTTGGAGCCACCCTCGAGGTGATCCTAGGCCCCGTTCCATGATCGAGCCGCGATCGGGTCGTACCCCGGAAGCGACCTGGACCATCGCAGGCGCGGCCGTTGCGAGCACTATCCTCGGCACGGCGACTGGCCTGGCCGGGCTCGCTCGCGAGCCCGGCCTTTGCGCTGCCGCGGCGATCCTGTCCTCGTTCGCCTTCCTGCGGCTGTGCGTCGCCTCGCAGCGGGGGAATGTCGCTTCTCTGGTCGGAGTGTTCTGCTGTTTTCACATCCTGTACGGTCTGTCCGGCCCGCTGGCCGTTATGTTAGGCGCCGATCTGACGCCGGTATTCCTCGGGCCGTACGCACCGGTCCAATTCCTGACCTGTTACGGAATTGCCACGGCGGGGTTCTCGCTCGGGTTGTCTATGACGGTAATCGGAGATCGTTCGGCTCCCGACACCGCAAACCGCTGGCGGGCCTCGCCCTCGGCCCTTGGGGCGACCGCCGTGCTGGTGGCCTTCTCGAGCTCGGTGATGGAGGTGGTCAACGTTATGCGAGCAGGTGGTCCCGCAATCCTGCTCGAGGGAAAGGCGGCATATCAGGGCGCCATCGCCGATCTCGGGGGCACGCTTCCTTCGGATCTCACCGGTTCGGCCGCCGCGGCGTTGATGGGTCTAGCAGTCGGCCTGGGGACCTCGCCGAGACGCCGGCGAGCCCGGAGCCACGTGATCTGGTTCCTGCTTGGGCTGGCCCCGCTCCTCGCCGCTGCCTTGATCCTCGGTCGTCGAGGATTGGTGGTGAACTGGATTGTCTCGGGCCTGCTCGGATACTCGTTTGCCGGCCCGCCTGTCCGACTTCGACGCTCGTTCGTGGCCGCCACCGCCGCGGTCTACCTGGCATTGGGGGTGGTCTATGCGAACCGGTCCTTCGTCAAGTTGGCGATCGGCGGGGGCGACTGGCTCCAGGTCGCGAAAGCGACCGTGAGCCCCGAACGCATCCTCGTGGCGCTCAATCCAGCGGCGAACGAGTTCGGGGCACCTTTCGGCAACTTCAGTACGTATGTTCAAGCCGGACCGCAGCCGCTCGCTTTGGGTACGACTTACGTTCGCTCGCTGATCTTGCCGATCCCGCGCTGGGTCTACCCCGGTCCAAAGCCTCCGCAGGTTGGCGTGGAATTCCGCGATCGGTTCTTTCCTCTGGTTGCCGGTCAGGGATCGATCGCGGGCACGGCATACTCTTCCATCCTGGAAGGCTACGTCAATTTCGGTATCGCCGGCTTAGGCCTTGTTTACTGTATCTTGGCCATAGTGCTTGGGCGTCTCGAGCGGTGGCGACGGACCAGGCCCGCCCCGGCGTTTGGGGTGTTTTACGCGTTGCTCGGGTCCGGCGTGATCGCGTTCCATCGAAGCGATTTCGCCGACTCCCTGGTGATCACAGCCATCTTCGGCGGCGCGCTTGCTTTTGCAGTGTGGGTAGTGCTCGAGGTGCTCTCATTCGGTGCGGCTCGAACCAGACCCCGTGAACAGTCTGATAGCTTGGGAGTGTCGCGGGCATGACGCATTCATCGAGCTCGCCTGCGCGCGAGCCGTCGCTGGCGGACCTGCTCGCGGGCGGTTGGGAGCACCGGCGGGTGATCTTGGGGGTGCCGATTGCGCTTGCGTTGCTCACGCTCGGTGTAACGTTGCTCCAGCCTCGCACGTTCACGTCCACAGCGGCTATTGTACCGCAGGCGTCCACGACGGACCTGTCTCGCGTCACCGGCCTCGCCGCTCAATTGGGATTGTCGGTTCCCGGCGCGGATCAAGCAGCATCCCCGCACTTTTAC